>NZ_CP109139.1 GCF_035918095.1 Streptomyces sp. NBC_01750 | reverse complement strand
GCAGCCACCGCAGGGCCATGCGCGGGCCGTCCGCCTCGTAGGCGTACAGCGGCCAGTGCGCCGCCAGGTCGAGCCTATGGGCCGTCACTTCGCATCGGATCATCGCGGCTCACCCCGATCGGCCAATGCGAGTACGGCCGTCGCGCGGGTCAGCAGCGCTGCGGCCACGGCCTCGCACAGAGCGTCGGCGTCGGTGGTGGCGGGCGCGTAGAGGGGCGGGACGATCCACCGCCGTGCGCCGGTCGAGCGTAGGCCGCTGGCCACGGTCACGTGCGGCGGCGGGCAGCGCATGTATCCCGTGGCCGCTGCCCGTGTCCCGATCATCTGCGGCCAACTCGCCGCTGTCCCTGGGGCGACGATGAATTCAAGGGAGGACCGGGCGGGCGTGTCCAGCACGGGCCCGATCTCGGCGCTGATGCTGCGGACCCGGCTGAGGACTTCATAGCCGAGCCGGGTCGTGACCCGCACGACGTCCCATAACTGACCTATCGGCACATCGGCGGCTGCCCCGCCGTTCCACGCGCGATACAGCGGGCCCACCTCGGCCCCGGCCGCGATGAACCAGCGTGCTGCGGGAGTCGGCATCATGCGCCCGCCCCCACCCTCTGGCAGCTCTCGCATACCTTCACCGGCCATCCCAGACGGCCATTTCCTTCGGATGCGGTGTACGCATAGCCCGCGGGCCTGAGGCCCTGCCTCGATCCGCAACGCGCGCAGGCGTGCCCGCGTAACCGGGCCTTCTGCTCGGGGGTGGTGGAGAGGGGGTCAAGAACGCTGCTTCGCACATCCGCCGTGGCCGGCGGTGTGCCCGTGCCTGCTGGCATCGACTGAATCCCTGTCGTCTGCGCTGGCTGATGGAGGGGACACGGACGGGCCAAGTGATCACTTGAAGCACTCGAACCAAGACGCTCCGTGTTCGCCGCATACACTGCCATTGAAATTCAATGAGCGATACCCGTACGGCTGAATTACCCCCCAACCGAGTGAGCTGTAAGGAGGGGATTCGCAGGTGTCGACTCCCGCGTACGCTTCGGCTGTTGACCGCGCCGCATCTGCTGGCGGCGGACGATTTCGAGGGGACGACGTGACCGTTCGAGGGACAGCGGGGCCGGCGGGACGCATGCAAATTGCCCGCGGCCTGCAAGCCCTCCGCTCGCGCGCTGGGCGTACCCAAACCGAGGTCGCAAAGCTAGCCGGGGTGAGCGTTGGCACGGTCAACCGGTACGAAAGCTGGCAAGACCGCGCCAAGTTGCGCGTTCCGACGGTCCGGGCCATCGCGGACGCATGCGACGCAACGAGCAGCGAACGCGACGCCCTGGTGCAACTGGTCTCCAGCCAGGAAAGCGGTTGGTGGATGGACCACCCGGCGGTGCCGGAGATCCTGGACCCGCTCGTCTCCTTCGAGGCGTACGCCTCCTATGAGCACGTGTGGGCCAACGCCCTGGTGCCTGGACTGCTCCAGACTCCCCGCTATGCGCTGGCGCTCCATCAGGCCGCCGAAGTACGAGCGGATGCGGAAGCCATCAGCAGCACCGTTGACGCCCGCATTCAGCGTCAGAGCATCCTCGAACGCTCGCCGGCACTACACCTCTGGGTGGTCCTCGATGAGGCTGTATTGCGGCGCCAGGTCGGCGACAAGGATGTGATGGCCGAACAGATCGACCACCTGATGATGATGGCTGAGCGACCCAACATTGATCTTCAGGTCCTCCCGGCCTCCCTTGGCGCGCACGCTGCGGGCAGCGGCGGTCATTTCATCCTGCTCGGTCGCGATGATGAGCGCGATCCGATGGCGTCAATGGCGGTCGTCTACCTGGAACTGCACCGGCGGGGCCTCTACCTGGACGCCCCGGATGATGTACGCGATTACAAGATCATGTTTGATTATCTGCGATCCGGCGCGGCCGACCCCGCGTTCAGTCTTACCCTGCTGGCCAATGCACGACAGGAGCACACCCGATGACCACCACCCCGCCTACCGCCGCTGAGCTCGCGGCTGCCTGCTGGAAGACCAGCAGCTACAGCGCCGCCAACAACGAATGCGTGGAAGTCGCGGCCGTAGGGGCCGCCTGGGTCGGCATCCGCGATTCCAAGCGCGTCCACGGACCCGCCCTTGCCGTGCCGACTCAGGCCTTCGCTGCGGTGATCGGCGCACTGCGAGCGGGAACGCTCTAACGAAGCTTCCGCACATGCCGAGGGGCCGCCCCACTGTGGGGCGGCCCCTCGGCATGTGCGGTGTTGTGCGCTCTGCGCACCTACACCAGGGCGGGCGCCTCGTCCGCAGTGCGGTCGTGTGCACCCTGCTGTGCAGGGAGTGCGGCTGCGGTCATCCGAGCAAGCTCGGCCCGGAACTCGGCGAGCCACTTTCGGGCGGTGCTCGGGTCGCGGTCCTCCCCCGCCAACTCTGCGTCGGTCGGCTCTGTGCCGTCTGTGCGCACCTTGTGCATGTACAGCTCCCAACCGCGCCGCTTGGGCTCGCTGTTCCAGCGAGGCGGCTCGTACGCCTCCGGACTGGTGAGCGCGTCCATGATCTCTGTGCGTGCGTGCCGCAGAGCAACGCGCGCGGCGTTCTGCTCCTCCTCGGCGGTGCGAGCCCCTGCCTGGGCGCGAACGGCACGCTCTGCGGCGGCGCGGGCTGCCGCCTCGGCCCCTTCCTTCTCGGCCGCCAGGCGTTCCAGCTCGGCGGCTCGGTCCTGCTGCTGACGGGCGTACTGCTGCGCGTCGGCACGCAGGCGCTCGGCCTGCTCTTCGAGCTCGCCCACGAGTCGCTTGGCGCCGTCCACGTCGGCCGCGGCGGCCCTGCGGGCGGCAAGCGCCTGCTGAGCCTCCCCCTTCGCGTCCTCAGCTTCCCGCTTCCGCTGGGTGACCAGCTCGGATGCTTCCTCTGCCTGGCGCCGCAGCGCCGCGAGCTGGTCGGCGATGGCCTGGCGCTCGGAGTCCGTCACAGTCGCGGAGTGCTTGAGGTCCTGTGCTCGGCTCGTCAGCTGCTCGACCGTGGCGGCGAGTTGGTCGTGCGCTTTCTGGGCTGCGGTCCGCTTCGACTCGGCCTCGGCGGCGGCCTGGGCGGCTGTCTGGGCCTTCTGGTGCATGGCAGTTGCGGCGGCCTCGGCCTCCGCCCGCGTCTTCTGTGCGGCCGTGAGCTCGGCGGCTGCCTGCTCGCGTACCTGCCCGGCGGCGGCCTCGGCGGCGGCCTGGGCGGCCTGGGCGGCGTCGCGGGCCTTCTCCGCCTCCTCACGCTGCTGCTCGGCGAGCGCGGCGCGGGCCCCGGCCTTGATGGCCTCGGCGCTCGGGACGATCGCGAGCTCTTCGAGGGTCGTCACGATGCCCATCGGGTCGCGAACGTCCATACGGGCAAGGTCGGTCACGCGGCCCCGGGTGACCAGGTGACGGGCGAGCATCAGTTGGGCGGGAGCATCGCCCGCGACCCCAGCCACGTCAATGGCGATTTCGGCTTTACCCTGCACGGTCTCAACGCGCTTCTTCGCGCGGCCCCTCTGGCGGCTCCGGGCCTGGCTGTCCTGCTCCACCCCGTCGAGCGCATCGAGGGCGCGGCCGAGCTCGTGAATCTTGCGGGCCGCTCGCCGAATGCGGGCGTCCTGGTGGATCAGGCCGTCCCTGCTGGCTGCGTCAATCCCAAGCTTCGCGAAGATGCCAGCCCAAGCATGTACGTATCCAAGCTGCACCAGTCGTACGAAGCCGGGCCGAGCGTCCTCGTCGGCCTCAGCAGCGTTCGAGTCCAGCAGCTTTTCCAGCTCGAACTCGATGAGCTTTGCGGAGACGATCGGGACGGCGGCAAAGGCCACCATGGCAATGGAGTTGCCGGGGGCGTGAGCTCCGTTCATGGCCGAACTCGCAGCCACCAGCATCCATGCCATGCGACGCGTGCGACGCATCGGCCGTGTCCAGGCACTTTCGACCGCAGCCGAGCGGTAGAGCGATACGAAGCAAGTCACCTCGGCCACGTCGAAAATGGCCATGATCGAGATCGCGAACGGGACCGCCGGCAGCTCCATCGTCTCCGTGGCGAAGCCAAAGAGGCCGTACAGCGAGACAACCATGCCGCAGGCTCCGAGGACGGCGAGCGGGCCCGCCTTGACAACGGTCTGCCGGGCAACTGCCCCGCGGCCTGTTGCCTGCGGGGCCGCTGCCTGGAGCTTGGCTCGGCGCCCGATGATGCGGGCGTACAGGACCAGTAGCGCGAGGCCCACAATCGCGCCCGCCGCGGTCACGGTCCACTGTGGAGTGTCGGCGATCGACTCGGGGAGCCGAAGGTGAGGAATCGTCATCGGGCACCTGCTCGTGCTGCGGTTCCTCGTCGGGCCGCCCGGCCCGTACGCTGGAAGTGCATCGGGGGTTCTCCCTCGGTCGATGGCTCCGGGGTCTCGCTGCCAGGCTGACCCCCGGGGCCTTTCACGTTTATGCATGTATAAATGCACGTTGTTGCACACTCAGGAACGCACGCACTTACACCCGCGTAACGAGTGACACAGGGCCGCATCGTAGCTGCCCAGTGCTGCACAGCGGTGGGGCATTCCTGCACAACCGCCCGCACAGTTTTGCACTTATGCATGTATAAAAGCAAGAAGGCAGGCGGGCACATAGCTGCGCCTGCCTGCCTTCTTGCACGTCACTGCACAGTCACCCGCACAGAGTTGCCGGGACTAGCGGCGGGGCCGCCCAATCTTGCCGCCGGTCTGCACAGGACCGCTCAGAGCCTCCACGATCTTCTCAGGGCTCATCTGATCTTCGAGGCGTCGTAGCGCGAGCCGGATCACCGCGGTGGCGGGGATCTTCTCCCGGCGGGCCGTTGCCGCCTGAGCGACGGTCCACAAGAACTCTTCGTTCTCGCGGTCGGGGTACCAGGTGGCAGAGGGCGGGCGCTTCTTCGTCCCGGCCGCGGCCTCGGCCGCCGCGCGGGCCTGCTGCTCTTCCTCTGCCTGGCGGCGATCTCGTTCCTCGGCCTCCTGGCGGGCCTCCTCCTCGGACGTGCGCTTGGCCTCTTCCTCAGCATCGCGGCGCCGACGGGCTTCGTCCCGCTCCTGCCGCTCACGCTCAAGTCGCGCCTTCTTCTCCTCCTGAGTCTCTTTGGACTTCGGATTCCGCGGCGGCTGGGGTCCACGGCGACGGCGGGCCGCTTGCTCTTCGAGCTCGTCCAGTCCATCAGCCGGCATAGTTGATGACCTCCTTCACCACGTGGTCGATCTGCCGAACGAAGGGAAGCGCCTGCTTGGAAACGGGCTCCGCGCAGATGGCCATTCGTCGACTGCGGGTGGGAATCCACGGGTAGTAGCCGACCATTGGCCCCACGGGGATCTCGAACCTGGCGGTCATGTCTTTGAGCCGCTTCCTCATCCGGGCCGGCGGGCTCTTGACCATGTATGGGATGACCAACAGCGGGTAGTCCGTCAGCTCTTCGAGCATCCCCTCCAACGCGTTGAGGCTCTTGTCCGCGAGCACTGCCGGAACGAGCACAACATCCGCAGCCTGGAGGGCTCCGTACGTGGAGTCGCAGCCGCCCGGGTGTGTGTCCACTGACAAGGGGCTGTCGAGCTCCCGAGCCCACTGCTCTAGAGCGTCTGCGATCTTGTCGGGCGCCGGCTGGTTCAACCCGAAGTCCGGGTGAGACGGAATCAGGTCGGGCTTTCGCCGACCAGTCAGCGGGGTTGGCGTCGTGCCTCGCTCGAACGCGTCAAGCATCGGAGCCCGGACACGCCGCTCAGCCCGGAAGCCCCACGAGGCGGAGCATCCGCCCTTGTCCCAGTCGAAATCAGCGAGGGTCGAGCCGAGCTGATAAGCAGTCTCGTACCCAAGGGTGCTCTTGCCGTCGCCTCCCTTCCAGGCTGCGGTGGCGACGATTGGCGGCCGGGAGCCGTCTCCTTTGGCCCACTCGGGAAGCGTCTTAGACATGCACGACATTATGACGGCATAACTGCTGGAGCCTCCTTACCCGGTGGGGCTCAGTGATGTACCGTGATGGTTGTACATGCATAAATGCATAAGTGCAGCGGCGTTGACCTGCACATATACGTAAATGAGGGGCCGGGCTGGCACCCGAACCCCTCATCAGTCGGCCACTGACGGCGCTCTATGCGGCTCGCCGTCTGGGCCTCGATCCTGGTTTGGAGGATCTGGCATGACAGTAGTACGTGACTCTCGCGGTGTGGTGCGGGGAACTGGCGGTACCGCCGGGTGGGCACTGGTTCCGGCTCAGCCGCCGGAGGGGGGGTGGCCGCTGCTGCCGCCGGCAGAACCGGTCGAGCCGTCGACCGAGCCCCCGGCCGCCAAGCTGCCCGTACAGGTCGGCCCACTGCCGTTCGGGCCGGTGGAAGAGCTGTTGGCCGTCGTGGCGGCGCTGAACACGGCCGATGACGTGGTCTATGTGGACCGCCGTGCCGAACGTGAGGCCCTGGTCCGCTCGTAACCGAAGCACGAGGGAGCCCGCCACCATCGCGGTGGCGGGCTCTTCGCCGTTCTCCCCTACCTCGAGCATTTCGCGTGTACACGCGAAGTCGCCGCCAGGGGAGGGGCGCTATGCGCCGGGCCGCGTCGCTCCGACGTACTCGCGCGCGGGCATCGCTCCGTCCAGGTCAGCGATGGTCACGGTCTTGCCGGTCCTGGGCGCGTGCAAGATCTTTCCATCGCCGTAGTAGAGGGCGACGTGATAGATCGCGCCCGTGCCGCCCTTCGACCAGAACAGCAAATCGCCAGGCCGTAGGTCGCCCTTGCCCACGGGGCGGCTGACGGTGGCCTGGTACTGGTCGGCCGCGGTCCTGGGGAGTTTGAGGCTGGGCCACCATGCAAACTGCGTCAGGGACGAGCAGTCAAAGCCGGCAGTGTGGGCGGCTACGCACTCACCGTGGAGGTATCCGCCTCCGCCCCCGCAGAATCCGACGGTGGGCCCGCCGGGTGAGCCGCCTCCCCATGAGTAGGGGGTACCGAGCTCGGTGTATGCGCGCCGTACGGCGTCGGGTCCGCTGCCGCTGCCGAGACCACTGATGCCGACATGACTCCACTTCTTCGCGGTCGCCATGATGATGCGCACGTAGTGATAGGTCTGCCCGGCCGCGAAACTCTCCGGTGGCACGCCGCCGTACTGCTGGACCCTGCCCCAACCGGCGTTGTACCCGGCTAGCGCGAGCTCGATGGGCTGGCCTGGGTATCCCGCCTTCTCCGCGCGAGCGATCAAAGAGCACATGAACCGGCCCTGAGCCATGATCGCGTCCTCGGGATCGGTCGGCCCGGTCTTCCCGTCGCCGTCGCTGTCCTCGCCGTAACTGGCGTACGTCGACGGGAGGAACTGCGCGATCCCGACCGCTCCCGCAGAGCTGCCGATGTCCGGGTCAAAGCCGCTTTCCTGCTGGCCTTGGGCGGCCAGCACGGCGGGGGAGAGCTGGGGGCACTGGGCCGCGCTCCTGACGTACCAGGACGCGTATGCCCGCCCGGCTGCGGGCATCTGAGCTAGGTTCAAGCCCCCAAGTGCCTGTCCTGCGGCCTGCGGAGCGGAAGCGTCGGCGGCAGCTCCGCCCAGGACGAGACTGATGACTCCCACCGGGACGCCCACGACTGCGGCGGCGATGCCGCCTATGGCCTTCTTCATTCTGTTCCCCCGTCATCCCTGGTCTGGGCCCTGATCCTCCGCCGTCGTTCCTCTTGGCCCGCCCTCCATGCCTTTGTCCACTTCGCTTCGCTCGTGCCATAAGCGGCGGCCCACCGCGAAGCGTCCTTGACCCCATACGTTCCAGCCTCCACACGACTGACCATCTGACTCGTCACCCCCACCTCTGCGGCTACCTCGCGTTGGGTGAGCCCGCGGCGCTGACGCATCTGCCTCAGGGTCAACGGACCCTCTGCCGGGGCCAGTTCGCCGACTGACACTCCGAGGGCCTTGGCCAATGCCGCTACGACACGGGGCCCTGGCTTGCGTCCGCTCTCCGCCCGACGTTCTGTCTCTGGACTAATTCCAGCCAACGCCGCCAACTGATCGGAACTCAGCCCACGCGCCAAACGTTGCTTTCGCAAACGATCCGCGCGAAAATTCAGCATGCCACTCGACGGACTCATGGACCCCAACTTATATAAGTACACGTTGACAGTCCGTCATGGTAGCGTCACTGTTGAGTTAGATGCAGCATAAGGGGGTGAAATCATGTACCAGAGCACGCGAGTTCAAGAATCTGCCGGTCAGACCAAGTGCTACGGGGTCCTCGGCGCTCATGGCGGGGCGGGGACTTCGACCGTCACCCGTTGGCTCGACCCCGATGGGAGCGGCGGCTCCCTCGAACTGAGCACGGGTTCGCACCTGCCATCGCATTACATCCCGCTTGTGGTGGCTCGGTCCACCGCTTTTGGGATGCAGGAAGCCGTGCGCCTGATCGGCAGGTGGCACCCGACAGTGCCCCGTCCGTATCTCGTCATCGTCCGAGATGCGCCGCTCCGGCTGCCGAGAGCCGTGGTCTACCGCAGGCGGGCCATCGGGTCGCGGGTCCTCGGAATCGCAGAAGTCCCGTACCTGGTGCGGCTGCGGGAGATCGACACTCCCGCCGAGGGCCTCACCCACCCAGCCGTCCAGAAGGCCGCCCGCAACCTGCGGCGGCAACTCGGGCTCCCTTCCTGACTAGGAGAAACACGAATGCACCTGTTGAACACCCTCGCGGACATGGCGGCTCAGGCCCCCATGGCGGATCCGAAGCCGAAGCCACCCGCCTGGGACGCGCCCCCGGCCTCCCCACCCGGCATGGAAACCGTGATGCCCGAATGGATCGGCTGGGCCAAATACTTTGCAATCGGCGCCGGAATCCTCGGCCTGATCGCCTGCGGAATCATGATGATGGTCGGCCGGCGCAACCGGAGCCACCTGTCAGCAGAAGGCGCCAACGGCCTGTTGTGGGTGCTCGGCGGCTTGTCCGTCGTCACCCTCGCCGCTGGCGTCGTCCCCGGCATCGTCGGGGCCTGAGGGGGCGACCATGACACTCGATCTCCAACAGGCGGCCCAACGCCGCATGCGGCGCGCGGTCTTCGTCCTCACCGGCATCGTGCTGGTGCTCGTCGCCGCCCTGGTCGTCATCGCCGTAACCGGCGGCGACTCAGGCAGCGACAAGGGGGCCCCGGCTCCGCAGCCGTCGAACACCGCACCCAAGCCCGCCGCGACTCTCCCTGAGGACGACGGCGGCTATGTCGCGCCCGAGAAGTACGCGAAGCTCCCGGACGCCGCGGCGAAGGTCGGCAATCTGCCGGTCAAGTTCCCCCGGACCCCCGAGGGGGCGGCGGCCATGACGGTTGCTTCCGCACGAAACGCATGGTCACTGGACCCCGCGCAAGTCAAGGCGGGCATCCTCGCCTACGCATCCGCGCAGTACCGCAATGACATGGCCGCAGCGGCCGAGGACGGGGCCAAGGGCAACCGCGAGTTCGCGGGCGTCTCCGCTTCGGGGCCGCTGCCGGCGGGGGCCACTCTCAACGCCTGGCCGATCGGGGTGAAGTGGGCCGAGGTCGACTCCAGCAGCGTTGACGTGCTCGTTCTCCTGCGCGTCACGCACGCCCCCAAGGCAGGCGCGGACTCCACGACAACGCTCGTGGTGAGCCCCGGCCGGGCCGTGTGGGAGTCGGGGGACTGGAAGGTCATGCCCACTGACCCGCCCAAGAACCTTCCGGACCCCGTTGACGTTGGCTCCGCCAAGTTCAACGAGGACGGGTGGAAGGCGATTCAGGAAGGGGACCGACTGTGACCCGCTCCGTGCTGTCGCGCTTCGCGTCGGCGTTCGCCGTGCTCCTGGTGCTCTTCGGCCTGGCGGCGGCTCCTGCTGCCGCTGCAACAAAGACCGCCCCCGCGGCGGTTCCTCAGGTCGTCCCCACTATTGACTGGTGGGGTGCAGCCAAGTGCGGGACGACGCTTCTCCCGAATGCGCCCAAGACATCTGACGGCGCCCTGCAATGCCTGAAGCTCGCCGTGAAGGGAAAGAAGGTTGCCGATGAGGGGTTGAAGAGGGGTGTCAGCGAGGCTACGAAGAAGGTCGCTGATTCCATCATCGGCGACGCTGCCAAGTCGATGGCCGAATTCGCGGGCGAGTTCATGCGCGTCGGCTTCGGCTGGTGGCTGACGACCGATTCGGTACAGGTCAAGGACTCCGGTGTCCTGGGTTGCAATCCTGACAAGGACAAAAAATGCGACCCGACCAAGTCACTGAGCTTGCATGCCCTGATGGTCGGAATCGGCGCCGGTATCGCGACGATCTTGGTCATGTTCCAGGGCATCAAGATGATCATTCAGCGCAAGGGAGCCCCACTGGCCACGGTGATTCAGGGCCTCATGATGAATGTCCTGGTCAGTGCCGCCGGTGTCGGAATCATTGACGCACTGCTCGTCGCATCCGACCAACTCACCAAGAGCATTCTTTACGTCGGGTTCGGCGGGGACGATGTGCCCGACCGGATGGCGGTCATGCTGCTGCCTGCCATCGGCAACCCGATGGGCCTGCTGGCGATCGCATTCATTTCCCTGATCGTGGGCGGAATTCAACTGGTGATGCTGTTCCTTCGCCAAGCAGCCATTCCGATCCAGGCTCTGCTACTGCCGATCGCGGGGGCTGGCCAGGTCGGTGGCGAGAGTTCGCGTCAGTGGCTCCCGCGACTCTTCACCGCAATCATGGTGATCATCACGTACAAGCCCATGGCCGCACTCATCATCTCCGTGGGCTTCACGGAAATGGCGCACGGCAATGGAATCATCGACTTCATCCGTGGTGTCGTGACCCTCATTCTGTCGGTGATCGCGCTCAAGTCGCTCATGGCCCTGTTCTCTCCGCTCGGCATGTCGATGGGTAGCGCGGTGTCTGCCGGTGGCGGCCTGGGCGGTGCGTTGAGCATGGTCGGCGGTGCCATGGCCGCGCAGATGGGCGGCGCTGGTGGTGAGGGCGGCGGCGGTGGCTCCGGTGGCGGTGGCGGCTCGACTGCGGCATCTCACGCGGCAGACATGGAGCGCAGCGGCCCGGCTGCGGGCGGCGACTCCGAGGGGTCGAGCGCCATTCAGCAGGCATCCGGAAGCGTCCCCCAACAGGGCGGCAGCACGGCGGCTGCGGGTGCCGAAACGGCGGCGGCCGAGGGTGCCACCGCGGCGGCCGGTGCGGGGCAGGCGGCTGCGGCGGGCGGCTCGACGGCGGCGGCCTCGACCGCAACGGCTGCGGCGGGCGGCCCGGTGACACTCGCCCTGGTCGCGGCAGAGGCGGGCAAACAGGCCATCAAATCGGCGGGCGACACCGTCGGTGGAAAGGAGTAAAGGACATGACCACGGAATCACAGCCTCTGTACGGCGGGTGGCGTCGTAGCAAGAGCATGGGCATTGCGTCCCTGAATACCCCTCAGACGGTGATCGTCGTCGGCGCACTGCTGGCCCCGATCCTCCTCATCGTCATGGGCGGCTCGATCGCCACCCTGCCCGTGACGATCCCTATCGCACTCACGGTCATCGCCCTGACGGTGTGGCAGCGGCACGGTATGCCGCTGATGTCCTACGTCATCGGCCGTGCCCGTTGGAGCTGGGGCCACATGCGCGGCGAGACCTCTTACCGGTCGGTGTTCCTGCCGTCGCCGGAAGCGCTCGACCTGCCGGGCATGGCGGCCCCGACCAAGCTCGTCCGGGCGGAAAGCTCGGACGGCCGGGGAGCGACGGGCCTGGTCTGGAATCAGCGCACGGGCACGATGACGGCGGCCTTGTTGCTGAACCCCGCCGGGAGCCTTCTGGCATCCGGCGCTACGGTCCGCTCGCAGGTCAACGCGTGGGGAGACGCGCTCGCTCGCCTCGCCGATGAGGACGGCGTGCGGGTCGGCGCGGTGACGCTCCAGATCACTCCCTCCTCGGGGGCCGCGCTCTCCGACCATGTACGCCACCGCCTCGACCCGAGCGCGCCGAGCCTGGCCCGGGAAGCGATCGGCGAGCTGGTCGACCGCGCGCCCCGGGCAAGTGCCCAACTCGCAGCCTGGATGTCGCTGGTGATCGACCCGTCCCAGTCTCCGGAGAAGCCCAAGGGGCCCGCAGAAGCGGCGGCGGTCACCCTCGGCGCCCTGGACGCAGTGGACCTGTCCGGGGCCGGTGTCGACGTGCTGCGGCGCGCGACGGACGCCGACATCAAGCGCCTGGTCCGAGGCGCTTTCGTCCCGGCCGACATGGACGCCCCGGCCGACGAGATCGCCGAACTCGTCTGGCATGAGGTCGGGCCGGTGGCTGCTGAGGACGACTGGGCGGTGTACCGGCACGACGGATACCACTCCGTCTCGTACGTACTGCGGGAAGCCCCGCGCAAGCCCGTCACCTATGACGTGTTGCTGAAGCTCCTCGCGCCGGGCGCCTTCACCCGGCGGGTAACGCTCGCCTACCGGGTGCTGCCCACCGATGAAGCGATGGCGGTGGTGGAACGGGAGGTCAACGCCAATGAGGCCAGGGCCGAGTACCGGCAGCGCACCAAGCGCACGTCGACGCGGCGCGAGCGGGTCGACGCCGAGCACGCCGAGCGCACGGCGACCGAGGAGGCAACCGGCGCGGGGATGGTCCAGTGGTCCATCTACGTGACCACCACGGTGAGCAATGCGGCAGACCTGCCCGCCGCGCGGCGCGAGATCGACAAAGCGGCCCGCGCTTCCGGCGGTCTGCGGTTCCGCCCGGCGTTCGGCGGCCAGTCCGCCGCGATGGTCGTCGGCCTGCCGGTCGGCATCAACCCCCTGCTGTAAGGAAGGGCGCACAACGTGAAGCGCAACAAGACTGCGGCCCGTAAGGGCTCCGAGTCGTCCCGGCGGGGCGTAACCGCCGGGACGACCGCGCCAGAGCCTACCGGCGGCTGGCGCCTCAACCCGAACGTGATCGCCTCCCGCTGGGGCTGGAAGGGTGCCGGCCGTGGCCGCGCGGCCGTCCTCGACCCCGGCTCCGTCTACCTCAGCTCGACCGTGCAGACCGCCGGCCTGTACCCCTTCGTCCTCGGCGGCGGCCTGCCGCCCGAGGGCGTCCCCATCGGATACGACCAACTCACACACGAATTGGTTTGTTTCGACCCGTCCGGCTGGATCGGCTCCCTGGTGACCAACCCGGGCGTCTGGATCATGGCCCAACCCGGCGTCGGTAAGTCGGCGATCGCCAAACGCATCTGCCTCGTCTACAACGCCTACGGCTACAAGCTCGTCGTACCGGGCGACGTGAAGGGCGAGTATGCCGAGCTCGTCGCCGAGCTCGGCGGCCAGGTCGTCCGCATCGGCCGCGGCCTCGACCGCATCAACCCCCTGGACTCCGGCCCCCTGCGCAAGATCCTGCCGACCCTCGACCCGGGACGGCGGGATGCCCTGCTCTCCGAAATGAACGGCCGTCGTAGCGAGCTGCTGCACGCGCTGCTGACGACGGAGATGGACCGGCGGCCGTCCCCCACCGAACGCAACGTCGTCGAGCACGCGATCCGGCTCGTCGCCGCAAAGCTGGTGGGGGAGGGCGACCCGATCATCCCGGACGTGGTCAAGGTGCTGCGGGACGGACCGGCAGAGCTGCGGGCACAGCTCATGGTGGATGGAGAGGACGACTACAGGGCGCTGGTCCGCGGCGTGACTCACGCCCTGGAGAACCTGTGCGTGGGCCCGCTGTCCGGTCTGTTCGACGGCCCGACCACCACACCGTTGGACCTGTCGGCCCCGGCCCTGTCCGTGGACCTGTCCAGCCTCCTGACGGCCGGTGACCACGTGGTCAGTGCCGGTCTGCTGGCCACCTGGGCGTACGCCTACAGCTCGATCGACTCGGCGCGGGCGGTCGGCCTGATGAACGCGCCGCTCGTTCTCCCGCTGGATGAGATGTGGCGGGCCCTACGCGCCGGCCCCGGCATCGTCGACGCCTTCGACTCCATGACCCGCCTGAACCGGGCGCGGAACGAAGTGACACTGTTCATCACGCACTCGCTGCGTGACCCGGAGTCGCTGCCGACGCCACAGGATCGCGCAAAGGCCATGGGCATGATCGACCGGTGCGACTCGATGATTCTCGGGGCGCTGAGCGTCGGCGAACTGGAGCGCGTCTCGGCCCAACGGCCGCTGACGGACGCAGAGATCAACCTCATCGCGTCGTGGTCATCCTCGTCCGGCACAGGCCTGGACGGCACCCGCCAGGTCCACCCCGGACGCGGCAAATACATGTTGAGGCTCGGCACGCGCCCGGGCACCCCGGTACGGCTTCAGCTCACCGACGCTGAACGGCGGCTGTACGAGACAGACCCGTCAAAGACGATCCATAAGGGAGATGCGGCGTGAACGACTCCAACAACGCTGGCGGGGGAGCGGGGGCGGGGGCACCGCTTGCGGTCCTCGGCGTCATCGTCGGCAGCGTCACCCTGTTCACCGGGGCCTACGTCGGCGGAACCCTCGGCGTGGCTCTCGCCGGGGGCGGCTGGGCTCCGCCCGCCTACTCGATCAAGTCGGCAAAGGGCCTCGCCTTCGATGGCCCGGGCCGGCTGTGGCCCGGGCACGCGACGGCGGCCGGTGTCGGCATGGCCGTGCTCCTGGTCCTCGTCCTCGCCGCCCTCGCCGTCGCCGGGTTCTTCGTCTGGCGGCGGTTCTTCTCCCACCGCGCGGGTCTGGCCGGTATGCGGGACCTGGCCCCGCTCGCGCCGAAGGCGATGACCGCGCGGGCCCGCGCCCTGCGGCCCTCGCTCAAGGGTGAGGAGGAGGTGAAGCCGGACGACACGGGGGTGTTGCTCGGCAACCTCGACGCGGCACGCGGCCCTGAGCTGCGGGCGAGCTGGGAAGACGTGCTGTTGGCCATCATGGCCCCGCGTTCGGGCAAGTCGACGTCCATCGCGGTGCCCGCGCTGCTGCGGGCCCCCGGTGCGGTGATGCTCACCTCCAACAAGCCGGACGTGTTCGCGGTGACCCGCGCCCGGCGGTTGGAGGCGGGCGCGGTTTGGCTCCTCGACCCGCAGTCCATCACGCACTCCGAGCGGGCGATGTGGTGGAACATGCTCGACTCCGCCCGCACCATCGAGGGCGCCGGGCGTCTCGCCTCGCACTTCATCGCGGCGACGACCGATGAGAAGTCGCGCGGTGACTTCTGGATGGGGGCGGCGAAGAACCTGTTGACGGCGCTGTTTCACGCTGCTTCGGTCTCGGGCGGCTCGGTCTCGGACGTGCTGGCCTGGCTGTCCACCCCGAGCGACCGCGGGCCGGTGAGCGCGCTCAAGGCGGCCGGCAAAGAGGCCTTGGCCCAACAGCTCGCCTCCACCGTGGCGGGCGCGGCCGACACCCGCGACGGCATTTACGAGACGGCCCGTCAGTGCGTCGCCTGCCTCCTGGACCCGGAAACGCTGGCGTGGGTGACTCCCGATCCGCGGGCGAAAGAGTTCCGCCCGGCGGACTTCGTGCGCTCCCGCGACACGCTGTATCTGTTGTCCAAGGATGGTGGCGGCTCCGCTGCCGGCGTCATCGCGGCGGCGGCCGATGCCGTGCTGCGGGCGGCGATGGTCGCCGCCGAGCGAGCCGGTGGCCGCCTCGATGCGCCGCTGGTGGCGATCCTCGACGAGGCGGCGAACGTGTGCCGCATCGAGGATCTGCCGGACCTGTACTCGCACCTGGGATCGCGCGGCGTGATCCCCGTGACCATCCTGCAGAGCTACCGCCAGGGCGTGCGCGTCTGGGGTGAGGCGGGCATGGATGCCCTGTGGTCGGCGGCCACCATCAAGGCCCTCGGCTCCGGCCTCGACGACGCGGAGTTCGCCGAAAAGGTCTCTCGCCTGGTCGGTGAACACAAGGTCGCCGAGACGTCCGTCTCGCACGGCTCCACCGGCCGCAGCGTCTCCACGTCGCGGCGGCGCGAGCGGGTCATGGAAGCCGCGGAGATCCGCGCACTGCCCAAGGGCCGTGCCCTGCTGCTGGCGACCGGCGTACGGGTCGGCATGATTCGGCTGCGTCCCTGGTACCTCGAATCCGACGCGGCAGACCTGTCCCACGACTCCGACTGTGAGATTGCGGAAATCGCCGTCCGCGCCTCCCGAAAGGTGATCGCAGCATGAGCGATCCGCAACCGGTTGACGTGCTCGCCGAGGACCTGGCGGACCTCGCGGCGACGGTCCACGGTTTCGCCTCTCAGCTGGAACACAACACCAGGAAGGTCGACCAACTCGCCTCCGCGGTTGCCGCCTCCGGCAACGGCCAGGGCGACGACGGGGAAAGCGAGAAAGGAAAGGAGAAGCCCAAGACTCCGCCGTTCATCCTCTGGTTGGACGGGCCGAAGTACAACCGCGAGCTAATGGCCCTCGCCGGCTGGGTGCGGGGCCTGCTCGTCCCCACCTACCTCGGTGAGGTGTCCTCTTCGGCGACCTGGTGCGCAAGCTGGTGGGACCATCCGGCGGCCGTCGCCAGGCTGCATGCGGCGTGGCTCGCCTGGCAGGAACTCACCGACCCGGAAACCTGCGGCCTCACCGGCCCGTCCGTGTGGCACCGTGACCACTTGGACCCGATGCTTGCGCACCTCCGTGCCGCTGATGGGCCGTTCGCCGGCTGCATGACCAACCCGGACCGTCCCCAACACACCGTGTTGCCCGTTCCGCCGGTGGAGCCGCTGCCCGCCGGGCTCGTCGTCGCCGAGCCCGAACCGGAACCGGCGAACGCCTGAGAGTTCACCTGTACAAGCCAAAGGGCCGGAGGGATTTCTTCCCTCCGGCCCTTCTGCATGCACCGTGCGCGTTACGAGATGTTGCGGCGTCCGGCTCCGGGCGGCGGCGTCGCCGCCCGGCCCTGCCCCTGCCCTGCTGGTGCGGCGGCCGACGTGCCGCGGCCTCGGCCCTGTCCGGCCTTCCCCCCCGCCGGGACGGTGGTGGACTTCGTCGCGGCGGCTGCCGCACGGGACTCGATCGTGGACGTGGTGGCCTCGTGCGCGGCCAGTCCGTCAAGGCCTGCCGCGTCGCTCCACTCCATCCCGGCCGTGGCAACGTCGCCCCGGCCGTCCGCCTCTGCGGCCCGGCCTCGGGCGGCGTCGGCGTCACCGAGAGCGGCATCCGCACGCGACTGGTGGTCGGCACTGCTGCGGGCATGCGCCGCTGCATGGCGTCGGGCCTCGGCGTCATCCGTACCGCTGTCGCCAGTGCTGCCGGTCACGGTGGAATCGGGCTTGCGAGTGGGCTCCTCGTCGCCAGACCGCTGGGGGGTTCGCGCGTGGGGATTCATCGGGTCCTCGCTCCTTCCTGGGCGGGTGTGGGATTCATCGGCTGTGCGTACGCGTCGGGTTGGTGGGCATGGTGGGTGCGGTCGGCGCCGCTTGCGGGCCCGGTGCCGGGGTTGCGCCCGGTGTGGCGGTGGTGGACTGAGCCTTGGCGGCTGCGGCGCGGTCGGGTGTCCCGGCCCGTTCTGGCTCCAGCGGGCTCATGAAGGCCCGTACATGCGGACTCGGCTCCGTGGTCGGCGTGCTGGCCGTGGTGGCGGCCGGTGCCGGGGGAGTGGTCGCGGCGGCCGGTGCCGCTGTGGGAGTCGGCACACGAGCGGGGACGGGGGTTTTCGCCTGGTCGGTGAGCAGTCCGCGGGCGGCCTCGGCGGGGGTGAGTTTGATACCGGCGGCGGCGGCCTGCTGGATGCGAGCGGGCACCCCCGCCAGGGCTTCGCGCGGGTTGTGCCCGGCCTCCTCAAGGGCCCTGATCTGACTGGCGATGCCCGGCCACGCGCGGGAGGTCACCATCTGGTTCAACATGCCCTCATCGGCCAGTGACTCGCGGGCGACGACGACCAGCCGTGAGTTCTCCTGGCTGCCGATCCCGAGACGGGCGAGCTCGCGGCTGCGTTCGCCGAGCGCAGAGGTTTCCTCGCGGCCGGTGATCTTCTGCCACAGCTTCGAGACCGCCTCTTTCACCCACTGCGTGAACCGCTGGATTACGCCCGGCTCGTCGCGCTCCTGTCCGGGCGGCGGCGCCCACGGGTCGCGGGGTGTTGCCGCGGCTGCCGATGTGGTGACACCCGGCGTCGTGGACCCGGCCCGTAGGTCGGCGTCCATGCGGGAGATCATGGGGGCGGCGTCGCTGAGGAACTGATGGACGTTGACCCCGGCCCTCTCCAACTTCTTCAGCTCGTCGGCGAGCTGGGGCCACTGCGGCGCGTTCACCATCGCTTCGGCCACGCCCGGCGGCTGCACGGTTGCGCGGACGATGTGCGCGTACCGCTCGTGATCCGGGTCGGCCGGCTGACGCAGGGGCGCGGGGGCAGGCTGCTGCTGCGGGGGTACCGCGGGTGCATTCGCCCGCTGGGCTACCTCGCGTCGCGAGTGCTCACTCAAGACCTGTGCCGTCAACACGAGCACCTGGAGCGCGACGGCGGCCGTCTGCACGGCCTGCCCGGCGGCCTGCTCCATCGGGTTGGTGTCGCTCACCGTGTCACCCCGTTCTGAGTCGTCATCATGTCCCCGTCTCCTGTTGGTCGTCTCGTACTGACGCTAGCTCTCCTGCCGCCACGAAACTCGGGATTTCCAGGCTCGCGGCGGCCCTGCTCTATCGGCGTGGCCTGCGCGGCTGGTCGCGCCGCTGTGCGGCCTCCTGTGCGGCTCGCTCGGCGGCGGTGCGTTCTCCGGGTACTCGGGTCTGGGGGCGTGCCGGTGCGGTCTTGCGTCCGGTGATACGGGGGAGCGAACCGGCGTTGGCGCCGCCGCTCAATCGTCCTTGCAGTCGCCAGGTCAACACCTGGGCGACGCTGTCGGCGTCGGCCAGGTCGCGGGCGGCGGCCACATCGGCGAGAAGTTCCGCAGGCTGATGGCCTTCGCCCGCTGCCTTGATCAGGTATGCGGCGAGTGTCGCCGATGCAGGATCGGCGAGCACAGCCGACGCGTAGGCGGGCACCCCCTGACGCACCGCGTCGCCGAAGCTCGGCGCGTCGCTGCCACCGAGCGGCGTGGTTTCGATCGACTCTCCGCGGCCCACGACCGGCGGCGGTACCACCGGTCCAACCGGGGTTTCCCCGTCGCCCTCCTCGGTCGTCGTCGCCGCCGTGGGCGTACGTGCTTCACCACTCGTACCGGTGCCCTCCGCGGCGGGCCCTGCGGGGCGAGAGGCAGCCTGCCGGGAGTCATCAGTGGAGGCGTCGGCCGTGTCCGTGACCATGCGGCGTTGCAGCCTCCACACGAGCACTTCAGCAACGCTCTCCGCGTCACCGAAACCGCGCAGTGCCGCAACCTCGGCGAGCACTCGACCGGGCTCGTAACCGGCGTTCTCCACTTGCTTGAGCGTGGCCGCGAGCGCGGGCCATGCGGCCTCGCCGAGCACCCTTTCCGCAACCGCCGGGATCGCCCCGCGCACGACCGGTGTGTACGCCTCGACCAGCGCGGGCCCATTCGGCTGCATCGCGGTGCGCTGCCATGTGGCGCGGCTGCCGCGCTGCCGTCCGCTGCCGGCACTCGCACCGTAGGCGACTTCAGTTGCGGCCCTCAGATGGAAGCCGGCTCGCGCGGCGGCCTGCTCCTGGGCGCGGTGCTGGCCTGCCTGGTGGAAGCGCATCGCGGCGGTGACCGCCAAGGCGACGGCCACCAGAATCAGGATCGCCGCTGCCGCCTCCCCGCCGTTGACGCCGAGCGATGCGCTCATGGCGACAAGCTGCGTGGCCATACGCAGATGGTTAGATGCGGTGCTGTTCATCTGCCGGGAGGTGGGTGCTCGGCCTGCCCGCTCGAAAGTACGGGCAGCATCTCTGAGTTCCTGGCGGACTTCGGCCGGGGCCTGGGCCGCGTAGGTCGTCAGGAAGTCCGACAGGGCCACCATCTCGCCTGCCCCGGCGTCGTTCCCTGCCTGCCCGAGAATGGCGGCGGCCTGGTGGACGTGCTCGGCCGCTGCCTGCCATGCGGCGGCCTTGCTGACGGTCTGTCCGGCCGCGGCTGAAAGGGCTGCGGCTGGTGCACCGGTCCAGCGCTCACGCACGCGCGGTAGCGACAGATCCGGGGCGAGACGTGACCCGGAAAACCACACGGCTCGGCCCGCTCCGGTGCGGTCTCCTGGCAGTGCGACCGAATAGCCCGTGATCGTGCCGTCCGGTGCGGTCCGCTTGTTCAGCCGGATACCGGCGCGCTGGATCGCTCCGAAGAACTCGTCATCGGAACCGGCGACGGCGGCGGCCTCGCGCACTTTCTCTTGAAGCGTCACACGGGGGGCCTCGTCGCGGCCCTTACGCACCGCCTTCTCCGCCTCGGCCGTCGTCGGCCACCGGCTCGCCGTCTTGTCCCCGCTCGTCAGCCGGCGCAGCCCGTACCGCACTTCAAGTTCTCGCGCACGTGCCTGCATCTTCACCATGTCCCGTCGCAGAATCGGGGCACGGCCGTCCTGCCGCGCCAGTGTGGCAACGATGTGGATGTGCTGGGGGTCATGACGGACCGCGACCCAACGCGCGCCCATCGGGTCGCCCTTCGGGGCGATACCGGCCGCGTCCATAATCTCGCGCGCAACCTCCGCCCACTCCTCGTCAGAAAGGATGCGGTCGGACGCATCGTTGGACACCGGAACGTGGTACACGTGCTGAGCCGGAATCCTGCCTTCAAGTCCGTACAGGGGCGCGTCCAGCAACGACGCGAGCAACGGAATGTTGGTTCCCTCCGTCCGCCCCGGGTCCGGCACACCGTTGTCCCACGCGGCCACCATGTGCGGGTCCACGTGTTCGTTCGCCCGGCCCGGGCCGTACAGGTAGTACAGCAACCCCGTGGTGCGGCCTCCGCTCTTCGCCTTCTTCGGGATCACGCGCGTCCCTCCAGCATGGCAATCGTCGCCTCGTCCAGTCGCCGAACCGCAATCTCCACCCGCTCTAGAACAGACTCCAGCCGCTCGGGCGTCTCCTCGCCTTCACTGTTCATCACCCGGGCAATCTGGTTCAGGTTCGTGCCGATCCGATTCGCCGCAACCCGGGCATCGGCAAGCATCCGCAACCGGTCCTTGTAGTCCACCGGCGCGGGGGAAACCTCTTCCTTGGCAACTGCCAGGGCGGCTCGCGCGGCGTACGCGGCGGGCTTCAGGCCGGCCACTGCGGCGGCCGTCATGATGATCGCTAGCTCAACATCGTTGTACGCCAGGTTCACACGATGGCTCCGTGGATTGTCGGCGCGTCGCTCGCGGCGGCGAGCACGCGGCATTTCGTCGCTCATTTACCCCTGTTCCTCTGCGAGGGACAGCCCCCACCATCGGTCCGTGCCCGGACCGAAAAGGCGGCCCCGATCAGTCGAGCATAGCGAGGCAGGGGCCACCGACCCTAGTTATTGGAACAATAACTACTAACTTGCTCCGACGTAGGAGGGTAGTTGGCTGGGGTGCCGGGCTTCTAGGGCGGCTCGCGGCTCCGCCGCGATAGGGGGAGCGGTGGGGGGCAACGTACGTCAACCCCTCTCGCGCGCGGGGGATTGCTTCGCACACACCGCGGCGGCCGGCGCTACCATGGCGCGCATGACGACACCTGCCGACAGCGCGACCGGAACTGACGACCAGTCGCCCATCCTCGCCACTGCCAAGAACCTCCTTGCCACGCGCATGGGCGTGATCCCGCCTCTCGCTGAGGCGATCGCAGAACGCAAGCGCCTGCAAGACCTCATCGACGCCACCGAAAGGGCTTACGGCGCGGCCTACGCCGATGCGCAGGCGGCGGGTTGGACTCCCGAGGAACTGCGGCAGATGGGCGCGGACGAACCGACCCGACGCCCCCAAGGCCGGCCCAAGGGTGCGCGCACACGCAAGCCCCGCACCACAGCGGCTCCGGCCACGCCGAGCCAGCGCACGCCTGACGCGACGGAAACCGGCGCGGCGACTCCGGCCCCTACCGGCTCCTGAATCTGCTACGCCCATCGGCCCCGGCCCGCTCCACAGCGTGCCGGGGCCGCCACGTTCACCGACACTCCAAGGGGGTTGCCTTGACTGCCGGAAAAGTCAACACGTTCGTGTGGCTGCACAAGTGGCAAGGCGCTGCGCTGCGGCAGCTCGCCCGGGACAACGCTGCGACCGAAGCGGCCTGGATCGCCTCGCAACGCGAACGCCTGGGCGTCCGCCCCACGGACCCCACACCCGAGCCCGTCCGACTGGAAGCGCTCGCCCGCCGCCCCGAAACATGGCCTGGTGAAAGTCACCTGGTAGAGGCCTCCATGCGCGTACGTCTCGCCGCACCCGACTTGGCTGGCCCCTGGGTCCCGTTCACGCCGACCGAGCTGGAATCCCAACGACTCTCCGGGCGTCGACCCGGAACACCGAACCAGCGCTTCACCGACAAGATCGCGGTCGACATCGCCCCCGGCGTGATCGCCTCCGCCCAACTCGCGGCCTACCGCGTGAGCGAACCCGTGATCGCACAACTCCGCACCGAAAACCTCATCGGCCCCGGCGCATCACGGTCACGCAGAGCACGCGACCGCCGGGAGGAACTACAGGCACAGATCTACACCGTGGGCCGCATCGCACGGGAAGCGATCACCCGCATCATCGCCCCGTAGCCGGGGAGTGCAATCAAACAAGGTAGTTACCTGCTACATCTGCGCGGCCCGTGCCGGTTGAGGGGCTGCGGCCCCGTCTGTGGGGCGCCATCGGTCCGTAATCCTCCGTGGCCTGGTGCGTTGGCGTCTGCGGCGGGGTGGGGGCGGGAAAGGACGGCAGGCGGCGGGGGAGGGGTGCCGGGCTGATCACCGGTTCGGCGGCTGCCGGGGCCCGTTGGGGCTGGGACCGTACCCCCGCCGTCGACCCGAACGGCGCGTGAGGCGAACGCGCCCATAGGCCGTGGCTGATGGGGAGCTATCAGCTGCCGCGATGCTGGCCCGGGCCGGTGTGGTCGCTCCGCGTCGGTACCGGTCTCGTCGTGGCCGGGGCGCGTGTCGTTTCCCCGTCGCACCCGCCCGGCGGACAACCACCGCCCAACCACCGTTTAGCTTGTACAAGCTAAGTCATGTGGGGTGAGGAAAAGGCGGAGCCCGCACCATGGTTGGTGCGGGCTCCTCGTCGTGCGGGCCGGGGCTAAAAGGGGTCTGGCCGCTCGGCAATTTCCCTGATCCGCTCGACCACCGTTCGGCAATCCCCGAGTGCCCGGTGACCGCCTTCGAGCCTCTGCCAACTCCAGCCACCCCAGTAGTCCGACCAGTTCCCGACGTGTACCGCGTAGGCGAGCATCGCGCACCGGTCCCACTGCTGGGCGTCCATCCACGCGGCGGCGGCCGGGTGCGGATCGCCCTCGCGCAACTCCAGTCCGATCAGGGTGGGGCTGTACTCCTGGTGGTAGCGGTTGAGCTCGTAGGCCAAAACTCCGGTGTCGTACTCCTTGTTGTAGATGATGACGCGCCGGCCTTCGAGTGCCCTCGTGAGCCGGGGCAGGATCGTCCCGAACCGGTCCGAGTTCTTCACGTCCTCGTCGGTGATTCCGTGGATTGAAGTGGACTCCTCGGGGATCGGGCACCCGGGGTGTACGAGGGTGTCCAGCAACACGTTCCCGGCCCCGTCCGTGATGCTGATTTCCACGATCTTCGCGTCCCAGTCCAGTCCGGTGGTCTCCGTGTCAAGGATCGCGAATTCGTGCGGTGCGGTCATCACCCGGCGGGCCCACTGCCGAACTGGGCCCAGTTCGTCCCACCGTTCCCGCTCACTCGCCTTGCGGGCCTCCTCGACCTGCCGCTTCCGCGCTGCCTTGCACCCTTCGCAGGTGCGGGGAAACCTCAGCGCGTGGCGGTAGTCGTCGGCAGCGTCGGCGGCCTCGATCTCCTCGCGGGTGGCGGTCTGAACGGTGCAGTCGGGGCAGTGTCGGCGAGTGAGTCGACGGGCGATCTCTTCGCCGCGCTCGACGGCTTCCCGACACGCCTCGCACTGTCGGTAACGCACGCTGCCGGGGTCCTGGAACTCGGTTTCGCATCGGCCGCAGGTCCGCTGCCACCGTTCGTGGGCTGTGTTCGCACATGGGTTGCACACGCGGCCGGAGACGGGAAGCCACGGGGACCGTCGTTGGCTTCGCTCGTACAGCGGCGCGTCTGCCACGACTTCGCACACCAGGCACGTGCGTCGGGCGAGTTTCTGCGCCTCCTGGCGGGGGGAGAGCGGCCGGACGGCCCGGGTGTCATCGACGTGGTACAGCTCGATCATGTCGCTTCCCCGGTAGCGGGTGCGGTAGCGCAGATAGGCACGGGGTTTCTGGCCCGGGGTCTGCCTGCGGCCGGCGGCCTCCAACTGCCGCACGGTCATCAGACCGTCCGGCGTCTCACCGGACGCGTACACGGGCAGTCCGTCGCACATCTCGACGGCCTGGGCGGGGACCGTCACGGCCTTGGTGGTGCTCGTCGTGGTCGTCACCCTGTCGCCTCCTCGCGCTCGATCGCTGCCAACAGCCGCGCGTCAATGCTGGCCCGGACGTGGACGCTGATCCGTCCGGGCTCCTCGCGCCGCTCGTACGGTTCCGAGACGGACATGACCCGGATGCGGGAGGCGAGTTTCAGCGCCTCGACTAACGCGGTCACCTGGGCCGGTGTGCCGGTGTAGCGGACCTCTGCCGGGGGCTGTTCGTCGTCCTCGGCGAGCCGCTGCCGCAAAGTGCCCACGACGGCATCGGCGGCCGTGGCGGGATGCTCCGGGCATCGCAGGGTCCAGCCGTCCGGAGCCTTGGTGCAGGTGCCTTTCCCGGGCGGTACGTAGGTGGCACAGGCGGTACAGGCTCCGCCGCGCCGGTTCACGATGGTGGTCGTCACGTAGTACCCAACCTCTCGTCAGGGGGTGCGAGTTACTGCCTCCGGTGACATCGGTTCGTGCGCGTCATTCCGTCGGCTCGGCCTCGTCGGGCCGGTGTGGCATCGGGACCTCGGTCTGTCCGGGGATCGGCTCCGGAGCCGGCTCCTCGTCGGTTGTCTTCTTGCCCCGGCGGGTCTGCTTCTTGGCCTGTGACAGGGCGGTGATCTCCGCTTTCAGTCGTTCGATTTCCTGGCCGTGGGTGCGCAGTTCTTCGGCGAGCCGGTCCGCGGTCGCCTCGGCCCGTTCGGCGCGCTGTTCCGCGTCGACGGCGCGCTGTTCGGCGGTGGCCGTCTCACGCAGTGCCGTGCGTCGTTCCTCCTGCTCGGTGGCGAGCTGGCCGGCGAGTTCGTCCCGGCGGTGCTCGGCCTCGCCGATGCGCTTGTCTGCCCGCGCCTCGGCCCGGTCCGCGCGGCTTTCGGCCTGCTCCTGGCGCTCCTCTGCCTTGGCCGCGCGCTTGTCGGCCTCGATGCGCTGCCGGTTCGCCTCGGTGACCTGGCCGGTGGCCTCGGCGCGCTCGCGCTGGGCTTCCTTCGTCTGGGCGAGTGCCTGCGCGTATCCGGTCTTCAGCTCCTCCTTTTCCTTCTCCGCCTGGGTCGTTCGGGCTTCGGCGCGTTCCTGGGCGGTCTTGGCGCTCTGGGCGGCGGCGGCGGCCTCGTCTGCCCGGCGGCGGGCGTCGGCGGCCTGACGGCGGGCGTCGGCCCGGTCGCGTTCGGCTTCCTGGCGAACGCGCTCGGCCTCCTCGGCACGGGCTTCGGCCCGGTCGCGTTCGGCGGCGGCGTCCTCGGCACGGGCCTGCGCGGCGGCGGCGGCCTGGCGGGCGTCGTCGCGCTGGCTGACGGCGGTGTCCCGTTCGGCGTGCGCTTCCTCGGCGAGCCGCTGGGCCTCGTCGGCGCGGGCACGCGCGGTGTCCCGTTCGGCCTCGGCCTGCTCCTTCTCGGCTGCGGCCTGCACGGCGCGGGCTTCGGCGAGCTGCTGCCCGCGCTCGGCCTCGCGCTTCTCCTGCTCGGCGACTTCCCGGGCGTCGTCGGCGACTTCGCGGGCGGTGCGGTCGCGTTCGGCGGCGGCCTCGGCGGCCTCCCGGTCGGCGCGGGCCTGCGAGGCTTCCGAGTGGGCGGCGGCAGCATCGGCCTGGGCCGCTACCGTCTTCTGGTTGGCCTGGGACACATCCTGTGCGTTGGCGGCGCGGGCGGCGGCCAACCGGGCTTCGATGCCCTCGGGGCTGTTGATTTTCGCGAGTTCCAACCGCATGTCCGCAGCAACCTGTTCCAGCCGGGTGGTGGTCTCCTCCACCCGGAGGATCTGCCCGGGCAGTCCCGGCGCGTTCCGCTCCCTGGCCCGGGCAGCCTTGCGTTCGTTCTGACAGGTGCTGTCGCAGTACTCGGGCGGGCGGCCCGCTCCGGCCGGCTTGGCCCGGGGGATGAGTTTTCCGCAGTTCGCGCACGGCTCCGGCCAGTAGCCGTGCGGTGCTTCCTCGTCCTCGCCTTCGGCCTGTCCGTCTGTGTCCGGCAACATGGCCGGCTCGGGCTCCTCGGCGTCGTCGGCGCGGGGAGTGTCGTAGGTGGTCACGGGCGGGTGGCCTTCCTGCTGAGGGCGGTGCGGTGGGCCGGTGTCGTCGGCAGCGCGGTTCTCCGCTCGACACGCGGCGGTGGCCCGGGCCGGTAGCTGCGGACTCGGGTGCTGATGCTGCCGTACGGGCGACGGCGGCGGACAATCCGCGGACCGCTGCCCGGCCGGTGTGGTACTCGCTTCGCTCCCGGCGCGCGGGTGACCTGCGGGGCGCTGTCTGCTGCGGTGAGCTCGGCGCAGGCCTCGACGGCGGCTGTGGGGGTCTGCGGTTCACCGGTCCCTGCGGCCTGGTCCTCGACCTGGGCGGGCGCAGTGGCCGACTCGTCGGGGTGCACGGCCTTGGCGAACAGCAGGGCCTCGCTCATGTGGTCGCGTACGGCGTCGGTGCCGATGGTGTGCGCCATCGTCTCGGCGATGCGCGGTGCCCAGTGCATCCAGTTCTCCGACGCGTCCGGCATGCCGGGGTCGGGGCGGATCCCCTCGTGGAGGGGGCCGACCCATCGGGCCAGGTGCCCGATGCAGATACGGCGCCAGCGTCGGCGGTCGCTGCGCCACCGGTCGGCGCTGTGCCGCTCGGTGTGGCGCTGGCCGGTCTCCGACTTCCTGCGCCAGTGGGCGAGTTGGCGCACGGCGGTGGTTGCGGTGGCTTCGACAGCGGCCAGGAGTGCGGGGAGGTCGGCGGCGAACCGGGCCACCTTCAGCGGGTCGCCCTGGACGGTGAGCGTGTGCCGGTGGACGCGTCCGGTCGCCGGATCGGGTGCGGTGCGGCGGGTCGTGACGCCGTATCCGTCCGCCAGGTGCTCGGCGGCCTCGCGGCGGGCGGTGCCGTGCCGTCCGGCGTCGTGGGTGCGGATGGTGAGCTGTGCCGACGCGCCGTCGATGCGCATACGTCCCTCGGCCTGGGCGAGCGGACCGGTGTAACGCTCGGCGCGCTGCGGGCCGTCGACGGTGTACCGGTAGCGGTACGGATCGCGCTCGGCGGGCTCGGGCCGGTCCTCGACGGCAACGGGCGACGGCTGGGGCTCGGGTTCGCGGACCTCGCAGACGTGTGCGGCTTCGCGGGCGGCGGCCTCGGCGGCCTCCTGCGCGGCGGCCCGGTCCTGCTCGGCCTGCACCTCGACGGTCCAGCCGGCGGGCCGCTTCGCGAACGCGTTACGGATGCCGTTCGCCTCGCGCCACTGCGCGTTGAGCGCGTCCTCACGATCCTGCTCGGCGAACCGGGCTTGGAGCTGGGCCCATTCCCGGTCGCGCCGCTGCCGGTTCTCCCGCAGGAAGCGTTCGGCGGCCACCGCGCGACGGCGGGCCTCCTCACCCTGATGGAGCGGGGCGAGTGGTTCCCGCTCGGTCCGCTTGTCCTTGGAGACCGGGGCGGGGCTCCAGCGCTGCCAGACCATCAGGGCGCGGCGGCCGTCCGCGGTGGCCTCGATGCGGCGGCGTCCCGTCTCGTCCGGTGCACCTTCGGAGAGGAACCCGGCCGCGCGCAGGGCCTCGATGCGGCCGGCGGCCACCCGGCGGCCCGGGCCGCTGCCGGTGACGTGCCGGGGCATGCCCTCGCCGTCGACGACCAAGGCATCGGCCGCGGCGTACGCGACGGCCTCGGCCTGCCCGGTCGACCAGCCGAGCCGGTCGGCCTGCCACTCGCCGAGCGACACGTCACGCCAGTACGCGCGCACGGCCTCGGGGTCGGCGCCGTCCGGCTGCTGGCGGTAGGCGGCGATGCTGGCGGCGTTCACGATGGCCGCACGGTCCATGGTGTCTGACATGCCCTCAGCTTAGCATTACTGGAATAGCATTTCTAGTATTCCAGTAATTAGCGCTTGACTCTCGGCTGTGAATTTTCGGGAGCTTCGCCGACGTCTCGTCGGCCGGTCCTGCGGCGGGCCTTGCGGCCCGCGTCGGCGGCGGCCTGGCCGGCCTCTCCGCCATGGCGCTCGTGCGCCGGTTCTTCGCTTGTACAAGCGAAGTTGTCCCGGGGAGTTCCGGGACGGCCCCGGAATTTCTGCGGGGCCTGGCTCGCTGTCTCGGCGGCCGTGGTGCCGGCGGGAGGTTTGCTCTCCGGCGGCCTGGCGATCGGTTCCCCGCGCTGTGCTCTGTGGGTGTCTCTCGCTGGCGGCGACTCTACCGCCTGGGGCTGCGAGTTGGCGACTGCTGTCACCTGTCCGTGTGTCGCGCTGTCGCGATCGCGGCGGGCTGGGTCTGTTGGGCGTGGGCGGCCAGGCGGCGGGCCTGGTGCCACCGTGCGGCCGGCTTCCCGCCCTTGATGCCCCACGTGACGCACCGCTCGCCGGGGGCCGCGTGGCAGTGCGGGCAGTGCGCCCGGGAGGGGATCACCGCTCGGCGGCCGGTCGGCGCTGCCGGGGGCTGGTCGGCTCCGGTGGCGCTGAGGTGGGGCAGGTCGATCAGCTCTCCGGCGCGGGCGAGCTGCTGGGCGTGAGCGAGGATGCCGGGGGCTCCGATGCGCTGGGACTCGATGAGGCGGGCGCGCAGGTGGTCAGGGCGGCCCTTCTCGGCCTGGCCCCGGGCGTTGGGGTAGCGGGGGTAGGCACGGCCGCGGGGGTCCATGCCCTCGATGACGGTCTGTTCGGGGGCGGCGCGGCGCGGGCGCTCGGCACGGGGGAGGGACCGGTGGATCTCCTCGGCGGCCCACCACTCGCTGACGGCCTGCTCCACGCGGTAGCGCTTCGCCAGGCGGGCCATGCGCCCGGCGGTCTGGCCTCCGACCTGCTCGGCGGCCTCGTACAGGGACCGGTCGGTGGCGGCGTAGGTGGGCTCTCCTCGGCGGCTGGGGCCCGGGGTGACCAACTGGAGCCCCATCAGGCGGTGGACGTGGCGGAGCGTCGCACGGCGGCCGTAGCCGGTGGCAGTCATGAGGTCGGCGAGGCTGCACCGCCTGCGCTGCCGGAGGGTCCACAATGTCCGTGCCGCGTGGTGCCCGAGGTGGTGCCACACGTCCGCCTGCTGGTGCGTCAGAAGCGCACGCAGAGACCCGAGAGAGACCGTAGAGGGGGCGGGGGGGCGGGGCGTTCCACTTCTGTAAGACCCCGGGTGACCTGGTGCAACGTCGTCCGTGGGGTGGTAGATCGCGCAAAGGTGGCGGTGGTGGTCGGGGCATTCGTGGCTGGTCGCCAGACTCACCCGGCGGGCCTTCCCGACCCTGCGCTCCGCCTCGGCGGTCACGGTGATCCATCCGTCCCGGATGAGCCGCCACAGGGCCAGGGCGGCCGTCTGGGCGCTGTATCCGGCGAGCACGCCGAGCCTGCGGACGTTGGCGGACACGTCGGTGGTGCCCGCGATCAGCATCAACAGGGCCAGGGCGGACAGGATCGCGGCGTCTGCCGGTCCCGACTCCCTGCCCCACCGTGCCGGTCCGGCGGCCTGCATCCGGGCCATGAGGTCGGCTACCGCCTGCTGTGCCTCGCCTGCCTCGCTGTGGCGGCCGTCGTCCTCCGGGCGGCGCGGCATCCGGGCCGCGTCCTCGACCGCGAGGAACCACACCCGCGACCACAGCCGCTTCGTCTCGTCCTCGGCGCGATGGCGGCGGCTGCCGTCCTCCTGGCGCTCGCTGCGCAGGTACTCCAGCGCGGGCGACGATGCCGCGTCGCGCACCACGGCCAGGCCCTCGGCCTGCGTCCAGCCCGCCAGGGCCATGGAACGCGCGGGGGCGTGCTTGAAGTTGGAGTGATCGTCACGGCGCGACGGCGTACGTCGCAAGCCCCTCAGCGCCTTCTCGCCGAGCGGTCGCCACGGCGCATCGACCTTCGGGCACCCGGCCGCGTCCTCGACGATCCGCCGCACACGCGGGCCGCGCTGCCGGATCGACGGCGGCACCTTGCGCCCCCGGTGCCCTGTCGGTGCCGCCGCGTTGGCGGGCACCGCGTCCGTGGTCGGCTGCTCCGGCGCGCCCACGACGGCGGGCAGCTCGGCGGCCATGGCCTCAAGGCGCACGGCAAGTCGCTCGAACGCGCCTGCGGGGGCGGACTTGGGACCCAACAGCTTGACGGCCTCGTCCACGGTGTGCGCGGTCAGGGTGCTGTACCCGCCGCTACGGTGGGCGGCTCCGGGCGGCCTGATCAGGGCGTCCGTCGCATTGTTGAGCGGAGCCTTGTCCAGCGAGGGGCACAGCAGCGCGGCGGCCTCGTTGATCCGCGCGACCACGGACGGGGCCACGCCCTCGGCGCAGCCGGTCCACACGTGGATGCCGCCGGGCGACCCGGAGGCGGCGGGCACCGCGCCGATGCCCTCGGCCTGCGCGGCCTGGGCCAACAGCGCGGCATCGGCGGCGGCCTGGGCGGTCGACACCTTCTTGGTGTCGCAGTCGAACACGACGGCCCAGAAACGGCGGGCACCGTTGCGGCGCGCTCCACGGGACAGGTGCACGGCCAGCGGCCGGTCAAGGTCCATGCCCACGATCGGCTCGTAACCCGTGGGCGGGTAGCTGTTCAGCCACGCCCCGGGCATGCCGGCTGCCGCCCGCACGGTCCTGTCCCAGTAGAGCTCTGTCAGGAACCGGGTCAGCGTCCGGTGCGCCTGCGCCCGCAACTCGGCGGCACGCAGGGTGAAAGCCCCTGCGTACACAGGGGATGAATCGGATACGGCGGCGGATACGGGGTCGTCTTGTCGATAAAACGCTGATGACACACCGGTCTGAGGCAAGCCTCTTCCGCCACCGTGGGTGTGTGCCACAATGGCAGAGCTCCGCGGTGTTGGAGGACGCACGAAAGCCCGCCGCCGGCCTAGGAAACCGGCAGTGAGGTTTGTGCTCGTCTGGGATCGGGAGTCTCAGTAACTTGGTCGCCACAACCACTTTTTTGTTGGCTGAGACCCCGATGGCTCCGGTGCCGCGCCCGGTAGGAATGCCGGGCGGATGGCGGGAGCGTTTCTTATGTCAGGTCTGGTTTAGCTGGCCTCCCTCAGATGAATGGCTTCGGGCCATCCAACCGGCTTGCCCGTCACCGGGTCCACTTCCATTAGCTCAACCACGCGGTTGAGGAACCCTGCCACCGAGATGTCCAGTCGCTCGCAGATGTCGAGCAACTTCACGGCGTTCCGGGGCTCGAAGTTGGACCCCGGACGGTATGCCTCCCCCGTCGTCGGGTCGTATGTAGGCGGCCGGTACCGCGTTCCTCGCGGCGGCCCGCCCACTCCTCGGCGATCTTTCACAAGATGGATCATGCCAGAGACTCGACAGACATGCAGCAAGACACGGCGGTCCGATCAACTTTCTTTGCCCGGCGGCGCGTTTGGGGCGGAATACTCCGACGATCGGACAATCCGGAGCGACCGTCGGCCTGCGGTGTCCCGGCGGCAGCGCGGGGTGTAGCGGCTCGATGCCGCTTCACCCCGCATCGGCCGGCACCCGGGTGCCGGCGCAAGCCTGGTGACGGTCGGTCAGGGGCCTGATGGGCCCCTGACCTGTGCCGGTCTAGGCGTCGGGGTCGGCCTTGCGGAACGGCTGCTTGCACCGTCCGCACATCAGACCACCTTCGTCGCCGCCCTCGACGGTGCCGAACTCCCAGCTCTTGCGGCTGACCTGGATGGCGCGTCCGGGCTTCGGCTTCCCGGCCTTGTCCAGCTTCGGGGTGCCGTCCTCGTCCTTCTCGATGCATCCGCAGATGACGAGAAAGCGGGTGGGGCGCTTCTTCGGCTTGGGGTCGTCGTCGCCTCCTTCGCCTCCCTCGCCTCCGGTTCCGCCTTCGGTGGTGTCGTCGTCGCTGCCGTCGTCGTCGCCTCCGGTGGTGGGGCGGGTGCCCTTGCCGAGCATGAGGGCGACCGGGTCGTACACGTACGGGAGTCGGGCGGCGTCCAGTGCGGCGATCGCCTCGGTGTACCGCTGGGCGGCGGCGTCGGTGATGGTGCACTGGTTCCAGCCGTTGACGTTCTCGGGGGTCGCGGGTCCGGCGAGTCCGAGTTCTTCGGCGAGCTTCACGAATCGCTTGTTGTGGTACCGGTAGTCACTGGACGTGTCCTTGATCTTGCGGACGTGGGCAAGGGCGTGGGCGGCCTCATGCAAGAGCGTCTGCATGGTCCTGAGACCTCCCAGGCTCAACAGCTCGCCCCCTGCGAACAGTTCGTGCGTCCGTCCGGTCTTGGTGCCGCTCTCCGTCTCGACTGTCCAGCGCTTCTCACCGAAGTGCCCCCACGTCATGCTGTTGGCCTTTCGCCCGGTGCCCGTGATCATGAGGACGTGGGGCACCTCGGGGTGCTGGGCCTGGATGGCAGCCCATGCGCCCTCAAGGGCGGTGATGAGGCGGCTGCCGTGCTCGTTGCTGTTCTCGGCGACGGGCTGGGCCTGGGTGGGGATCGCGGCGGTGGTGGTCGTGGCAGTCATCGAGGCTTTCCTATCGTGCGGGGCGAGTGTTGGTGGCCTGCCGGAGGGTTTGGGTGCCGTTCCCTTCCCGTTCCGACAAGTAAAAGACTACAGCAATAGAGCACCATTGGCAACTCTGGACACTCGGAAACATGCAGGTCAGAGCACATTTCCGCCCGGATTCCGGGACTTGGCTTGTACACGCGAAAGGGCCGTACCCCCCTCCGTGTTGGGAGGGGGGCACGGCCTGTGGGGTGTCAGGCGGCGGGAGAGATCAGGCCGTAGTGCCTGGCGACCCGCTCGCACTCGGCGGCGGCCTGCTCGGCGCACTCGGCGAGGCGGGCCACGGACTCGAACCAGTACGCGGGGCGCCTGCTGTTCAGACTCACGCACTCGTTCACGCGCTCCGTTGCCTGGCGCGCGTAGTCATAGGCGTGGTCCGACGCGTTCTCGGGGGCCTGGCGGTCGGCGTAGGCCTCGTCCACCAGGTGGGCGGCGGTGCTGGCGCGCTGCCCGGCGGCACGCGCCCGCTCGACCGCTGCGGCGCCCTCGGCCTCGCGGGCGGCGTAGTCGGCTGCGCGCTGGGCCAGGATGCGGGCTGTCTCCTCCTGGAGCCGTACGGCTTCGGTGACGGCGGCGGGGTCGACGCGTGCGACGTACTCGCGGATGGCCGCAACGACGGTCGCGTAGGTCCCGGTTACGGTCTTGCGGCCGACGCGGACAGTCCACCCCTGGTAGCACTTGGCGGGGAACTCCATCTTGTTGCCCGCACGACCACAGACCAGGGTCGAAAGGGTGCCGTTCCGCTGGTCGGGGTCCATACGGGCGTTCTGCTCACCGACGTTCAGCACCTCCAGACCAGCGGGGGCAGCCTGGGCCTTGAGAGTCGCGGTGTTCGTCATATCGGGTCCTTTCGGGGGGTGTTGGTGGTCTGCCGTTCCGGGGTGCCGCACCCCTTCCCGACATATAATAGATTACAGCACTAGAGCGCCACAGGCAAGTGAAGGCCTGCGCGAAACCGCAGGTCAGAGGCATGACGTATCGAGCTTTCAAGATCTTTTAGCTTGTACACGCGAACCCGTGTCGGCCTGCTCGTCGCCGTGGTGGTCGTGGTCCTGGTGCTGCTCGTCCTCGACGGCGGGGAGCGCCCACGGGCTCGCCGTGACGGGCTTGGGCGGTGGTTGCCGACGAGGGATGCGGCGGGGTGACGACACGCGCCCTGGCCACGACGAGACCGGTACCGACGCGGAGCGACCACACCGGCCCGGGCCACATCGCGGCAGCTGATAGCTCCCCATCAGCCACGGCCTATGGGTGCGTTCGCCTCACGCGCCCGTCATCCGTGACGGCGGGGGTACGGTCCGAGCCCCAACGGGCCCCGGCAGCCGCCGAACCGGTGATCAGCCCGGCACCCCTCCCCCCGCCGCCTGCCGTCCTTTCCCACCCCCACCCCGCCGCAGCCGCCAACGCACCAGGCCACGGAGGATTACGGACCAACCGCGCACCACCCACCAGCCCGCAGACGCTCGACCACACCCGGGTGCACGAGGTGCGCCGGCCTTGGCCCCGGTCCGCGCCTGGCTCCGCGCTCGCCGGCGTTCCTCGAGCACCCGAGCACCGCGGCGGTGTGCGGAAGACTGGGCGGCATGGACATGGACAGTGACGCGATGGGTGGCGATGTCGCCGCGGCGTCTGTGGCGGACGCTGAGGGCTGGCTTGTCGACTGGCTGCGGATCGATGCCGGGGCCCGTGCTGCTCGGCCTGGCTGGGTTCACAGCTCCCTCGCTGGCCTGCTGCTCGCGCACGGCCGGCTGTTCACGCCTGCGCCGTGGCCGGACGGCGAGCAACCGCCCGGTGAGCCGGGTCGGTGCTTCATCGAGTCGGTGTCCTGGGCGTGGGCGTCCGGGGGTGACCTCGTCTATGTGGAGGGGTCGGCCTGGGACCTGGCGTTTCCCGTCGAGCACGCGTGGTGCTCGACCGCGGGCGGGACCGTGCGTGATCTGACGTGGCGTCGGCCCGGTGCCGCGTACCTCGGTCTGCCCGTGGCCGGTGAGGAGGCGGGGGCGCTGATGGGCGAGCACGGGGGCCCGCTCCTCCACGGCCGTGGTGGTCTTGTGTCTCCGGTTGCTGAGTCGTGGATGCGCGGTGGTGTCCCGGCCGGTCTGCTCGTCGATGTCGGCCGGCCGCTGCCGGCGTCGGCCGGCTAGGACTTGTTGAGAGTGGCGCGGGCCTTGGCCATGATGCGCTCGGCGGTGCGCGTGCTGACGTCGTAGAGCTCGGCGAGCTCGTCGGCGGTGACCGGTGTGCGCCGGCCGGCGTCGGCGCGCTTCAACTCAGTGGCCACCTCGGCCACACGGTGATCCGGACGCTTGCGGGGGGCCTTGTCCTTGGCCCCTGGCGTGCGGCCCTTGTACTCGCTCGGGCGGGCGGCGCGGGCCTCGGCGGCGGCGCGGGTCCACCATCGGCGGCCGTGACGCTCCACGCCTGCGTCCATGCGGCCGGTGGCGGCGTCGGCGCGGATCGTGGACGCGCTGACTCCCGCGACGGCGCCGGTCTCGGTGTCCGTCAGCAGATCGTCGGGGTGCGGCGTCTTGGGCAGCGTCGGCAATGCCTTGCCGGACAGGTGGGCGTCGACCTGGGCGGCGTCGTACAGGATGGGCCGCTGTGATCCGGGGAGCGGCTGAACCGCGGCCGCGAACGCGGCGTGATGCGAGCGGCGCCAGGTCGTCAGCGAGACGCCGGCACGGTCGGCAACGCCGTGGATGTCGAGTGTGGGGCGGCCGTGGGGAATCACGGGCTCGTCTCCTTCGGGTGGGCCGGGCCCCGCCGTCTGCGCGGCCCGGGTGGGTGATCAGCGGGTGTTGAGAACCTTGTGCACTTCCGCCATGCGCGTGGATGCCGGCCGCAGGTCCACGGGCATCCCCGGGCCCCGGGAACCGGTCTGCATGTAGGTCCGGCGTTCGGCTGGGGTCGCGCGGCGAATCCACGCGGCGGACGCCTGGGGCAGTGTGATCATGAGTGTTTCTCCTGGTTGTGCTGGTTGCGAGGGTATGGGGCCAGTGGGCTGGCTCCCTCCTGCGGGTGGGGCCGTGTTGGAACGGCGGGGCGGTTGGCCGGCGGCAGCGCGGGGCGCGGCGGCTCGATGCCGTCGCGCTCCGCTCCGCCCCCGCGGCGGGGGTGCCGGCTGTCCGCCGGTCCGGTCTACACTGGTCCTGCTTTCCATTCGGCCTTTCGGGCCGGTGTTGGTGGGAGCGCTGGGCCGGTGGATGCCGTCACCCCTCGGGGTGTCCCACCGGCCCGTTGTCGTCTCCGGGCGCTGCCCGGGGGGCGGGGTTCCCGCCCCGCCCCCGTGGCTCATGCGTTGGTCTGCTCGTTCGCCTCCTCCTCGGCCTTCGCCTCCTCGTAGCACGTGCGGGAGTCGGCGAGCATCGCGGGCACGTCGCACCCGAACGAAATGGCGGCCTCCATGAGTGCGGCGAGCATCGCGGCCACCCGGTCGACGTCGGCGGCGGCCACCACACAGACCGCGTCCAGCCGAATGGGGTACGGGCTGCGCATCTCCTCGGCGGCGCGGGTGAGTTGGTCGGGAGTCACCCGGCCGTCAACGAGGTGGAACACGTAGGCGATCAGGTCGCCGATCGTCTCGTCTGCACGCTCGCGGCAGTTCACCGCCTGGTCGGCGGGGTTGTGCCGGATCGTGCGGGCCATGGCCTCGGCGGCGAGGATGCCGAACCGTTCGCGCTCGGCGGCGGTGGGCAGGGGCAACAGGTGGTCGGGGGCCTCGTCGTTGTAGGCGGCCAGTGCGATGGCGGCCCATGCGGCGCGGTCTGCGCCGGTCACGTCGTCGGACATGTCGTTTCCCTTCGGTGGTGGTGCCGGGGGGCGGGTGCCGTTCCCGCCCCTCGGCGGTGGGGGCTACTTCGCGTAGCGCTCGGCGCGGACGCGCATGAAGCGCTCTTCCTCGGCCTCGTCGGCCCAGTGGTCGTAAGCGCGGTCGGTGACCTCGTGGACGCATACGCCCTGCTCGTCGCCGTGCGCGAGGATGGCCGCGACCGCGCACGCGAGGATGCCGGAGCGGCCGTCGTCGCCGAGCGCGCCGAGCACGGGCAGCACGTTGACCGTGGTGGAGAGCTCCATCAGGGCCGCGCCGAGCAGTGCGTGAGGGGCCTTCACCCCGTCCGCGTGGTGGTAGATGTCGGCGAGAGTGAAGCTCAGCGTCTCGTCGGGGTCGTCGTTGCCGAGGGGGTACGCCTCGACGGCCGCGCGGCCCAGCTCGGCGCGGTCGCCCGGGGTGAGCGTCGCTCCTGCGGTGGCAGCGGCGGCCAGGAACGCCGCGATCACTGCCGCCCCCCTCTCCGCGCGGTCCGTGTTGGTCGTCTCGTCCATCGCTCTGTTCCCTTCGTTGGTGTTGGTGGACCGCCGGTCCGGGGTGCCGTTCCCCTTTCCGACACTCAAAAGAATACAGCAATAGAGCACCATCGGCAACCCGACACGCGGGTAAATTCGCTGGTCAGCAACCGTTTCGCGGTTTTGGCTTGTACAAGCGAAAGGCCCCCGCTGGAGCGGGGGCCGGGGTGGTGACGGGTGGTCAGTAGCGGTTGACGGTGAACCGGGTGGGCCATGCGCGGCGGGGGCCGTAGACGGCGCGGGCGTAGGCGTGGGCGGCTTCGGTCACATCACGGTCAATGGCGCGATGGAGGGTGGGGGCGAGCGGCACGCTGGTGCCGTCGTCCTGGACGAACAGGCGGCTGCGACCGCCGTTGTTGAGCACGGTCACCGTGGTGGCGTCGCGGCGGGACCCTCGGTCGACGTGGGCGAAGAGGGTCGCGCGGCCGGTCTCCACGGGGTTGGGGAGGTATCCGGTGCACTCGGGGTCGCACGGCTCTTCCATGCGGCCGTAGAGGCTGCCTCCGCACGCGCACTGCTCGTTCCAGACGATGACCTGGTTCATGTCGCTTCTCCTGTCGGTGTCGGTGGTGACACCGGGGGCGGGTGCCGTTCCCGCCCCCGGCTGGGATGGCGTCAGTCCTGGATGCCTGCGGCGGCGCGGGCCTGCCGGTAGATCGTGCTCACGAGAGATGCGGCCAGGCCCTCGCGCCCGGGCATCCTGCGGAGCATGGCCACGAAGAAAACGCCGGCCTTGGCGTTGACGTTGACGGTGGGGTCCTGCTCTGCCAGACGGTTGGCCATCATGTAGGCGAGCACTCCGCCGGTGAACAGGTCTTCCGCGAGCTCGTCCAGCACTTCACCGACGTGGCGGCCGGTGCCGCGCGCAATCGGCTTCAGGTGGCGGTCGAGGAACTGCGCGGTCGCCTTGTCCAACTCCTCTTCGCTGTAGGCGTTGCGCTCGGTCACGGTCGGCGGCTGGGTGTTGTCCGGGTTGTTCATGTGCTGTGTCCTTTCGGGGTGTTGGTGGTGTCGGGGTGGGGTGCCGTTCCCCGTTCCGACAAGTAAAAGACTACAGCAATAGAGCCCCACGGTCAACTCTGGTCGCACAGAAACACGCAGGTCAAAGCACATTTCTGCCCGGGTTTAGCTTGTACACGCGAACCGATCGGCGGTCCTCCTCGACGGCGCGGCCCCGGCCCGTGCTGCTGCTCCTGGTGCTCGTCGTGGTCCTGGTGCTGTCGTCCTCGTCGGCGGGCAGCGTCCACGGGTCCACCGCGACGGCACTTGGGCGGTGGTGGTGCACGGACCGGTGCGACGGGGAAACGACACGCTCATCAGCCACGACGAAACGTGCACCGACGCGGAGCGACCACACCGGCCCGGGCCACATCGCGGCAGCTGATAGCTCCCCGCCCGCCACGGGCTATGGGTGCGTTCGCCTCACGCGCAGTTCGGATCGACGGCGGGGGCACGGTCCGCACCCCAACGGGCCCCGGCAGCCGCCGAACCGATGATCAGCCCGGCACCCCTCCCCCCGCTGCCTGCCGTCCATTCCCACCCCCACCCCGCCGCAGCCGCCAACGGCGCCGGCCACGGAGGATTACGGACCGACCGCGCCCCCACCCACCGAGCCGCAGCCGCTCGACCGGCGGACGGGTGCACGAGGTGCGCCGGCCCCACCACCGACCCACACCCGGCACTCCTCCACTGCCGGCGTTCCTCGAGCACCCACCGGCGTCGGCGGCTGGACCGGTGGACGTCCACCGGTCGGCCAGTGGTCGATAGCGTCACGTCAAGGCGTCACGGGGTGACGCCTTCTGAACGCGAAAGCCTCTGGCGGTAGGCCCGTGTACGGCACCGCGGCGAGCAGTACAGCGCGTCCACGCGCTTGCGAACGGTCCGCGGCGCCTCTCCGATGTACCACCAGCTCTTGCACACCGGGCAGCGAACCTTGGGCCGGCGGTACGGGCGGCCTTCACGCAGAGCGAGCCCGAATTCGACGTTGCTCCGCCACCACTCCTCGCGCTCGCGCTTCCACCGCCAGGCCCTCGTACGGCAGGCCGCATCGCAGTACCGGCGGGATCGCCTGCTGTCCTCGGGCAGCGGGATGCCGCACTGGCTGCATCGCCGGACGTTCCTCCTGGCCACCTCTCCATGGTCCTCCCCTCCCCCCTCGGGGACCACCAGGCAATCAACGGCCGTGCGTGACGCTCACATAGGGGGTCAGCGCTCGCGATCTTTCTGCCCGCCGGCCTGCTGCCGGGCGTCGTGCTCGGCAAATGCCCGGTACAGCGTCGACCGCCCGACCCCGATGTGTCGGGCGATGCTGGTTACCGACTGGCGCGGGTTCTGCCTGCGAGCCAGGGCGATGGCGAACTTGTCATCGTCGAGAGCCGCGGGCCGGCCGCCGTAGCGGCCGTTCTCAGCCGCGGTGGCCAGTCCTTCCAGGCTCCGGTCACGGATGAATTCCCGCTCGACCTCGGCAATCACGGCGAACATCGTGAAAACGATCTTTCCGGCACCTCGTGGGTCGTAGATGCCGGCCAAGGGGCCCTGAAGGATCTCCAGCCGGTTGCCCCGGTGCTCGATGTCCTGGGCGCTGGTGATCAGCTCGACGGTGTTTCGGCCGAGCCGGTCGAGCATGGTCACGGTGAGGATGTCCCGGGCCCGCAGGGCCGCCAGGGCGGCGGCGAACCTGGGGCGCTCGCGCTGCCTCGTGCTGATCTTCTCGACGTACAGCGGCTCAATGCAGCCGGCACCCTTCAGCAACCGCTCTTGCGTCGCGAGATCCTGCCCGCTGGTCGAGACCCTGCCGTACCCGATCCGGTCGCCGGTTCGCTCCACGGCCGCCGCGGTGGTCTCGACGGCCGGCCCCCGCCTCCACTCATGGCCCGGCCCCCGGTCGGCGGGCACCCGGACCGGGGGGCCAGACCGGAGCGCCGGGACGCTGTCGTACCGCACGGTGTGGTACCGGGTGGCGACCGTGCCCGCCCGTGTCCGGCACGCCGAGCCGGCCGGGGCCGTGCATCGAGAGCACTCCTGCCGCTCGATCAGTTCTGCCCGCGCCTGCTCGTCCATCTCGATCATGGGCCCATTGTCCCGAAACCCCGTCTCGGAACCTATCCCCGCCCCTCGGGTTCCGGGACGCTTTTCGGGACGGGTGGCGTCGGCGCGTCGCCCTCGTGTGACTGCCGTCCCGAAACGGACCGTTTCCGGGACGGCTTGACTTGTACAAGCCAAGCCGTGCACGACGAGCAGATTGATGCGGACTCGTACAATCGAACTTGTGAGCGATTCAGTGCCCGAGCCAGTGGAGGCGCGGCCGTGGCGGCCGGACGACGGTCCTCCCCCGCATGTCTGGACATGGCCCCGGACCGATCCGCCCGCGCTGCTGGTCTGGTCACATGGCCGGTGGCGCTGGGCCACGGTCACGGCCCGCCAGGACCGGGCAGACGGCACGATCGTCTATCAGGTGGCCGTCGATCTGACCGGCTCCACATCGGTCACGACGCGGTTGTACGCCTGGCCCCAGCCCGGCCTACGGGTGGGGCACCGCAGCGCCTCCGAACCCTCGGACCGGCTGCCGTTCGGCACCTCCGTGCCGCACGCGCCGCCACGGTGACGCGATGGGATCGCCACCATCTGATGCAACCGGCTTCCGGTTGCTAGATTGGTGGCATGGCTGTGATGACGCTCCGCATACCCGATGACCTCGACCCGTCGATTCGCGCCGGCGCGAACGCGGCGGGCCTGTCCCTCAACGCGTACATCGTCCGTGCCGCACGCCGTCAGGCCGTGCTCGACGCTGCCCAGCAGCTCGCCGAGCTCGGGCTCGGCGATGATCTGTGCGGTGAGGGCGACACTCTGTGAAGCGCGGGGAAATCTGGACGCTCGACGATGGGCGCAACGTGCTCGTCGTGTCGCTCGACGGCCTGGAACAGGCATACGGCGCGGTCCTCGCGATCGTGCTGCACCCCTCCGGCCGCTTCCCGGATACCGCGATGTCCGTCGTGCTCGACGAGCCGTTGCCGTGTACGGCGGTCGCCGTCAACATTCAGCAACTGAGGGTTGCGCGCTTCGATGGCGCCAAACTGCTGGGCACCGTAGAGACGGCGGCAATGGAGCGTGTCAGTCAAGCGCTCCGCGCGGTACTGGACTTGTAAAGCGACATGAACTCACAACAGCGCCCCGCCACCCGGAAGTTCGGGGGCGGGGCGCTGTCCTTCCGCAGGTCCGCGACGGGGGGCGCGGGCCTGCGGGGCTCGGCGTCGGCCTGAGCGGCCCGGGGGTGACGCCGTGGGGAGATGGTCAAGGGTGGCCGGTCGGCCGGCTGGGTGTCGGCTGTTCTGCCTCGGCGGTGAGACCGTTCTGCGTGTACTGCCGGGTCATGACACCGCCTCGCGCGCGGTCCCGGAGACCGGGGCCGGCGGGGCCCACGGCGGTACGTAGAACTGGCGGGGCAACGCAGTGAACGTGTAGTGCGCCGTGTCGTCGTGGGCGGACAGGCTGACCGCCTGGCCGGCGGCCAACAGGTGCATGACCTCCTCGTGCGCCGCCAGGTCATCTCTCCAGCACCGCATGTGCGTGGGGGCGTCGGGTACCGCCTCGTCGACCGGCCGCAGTGCTCCGCCCGGTACCCATGCGGCCTGCGGGTCGGGGTCGAGCCGGTCGGCGAGCCTTCCCGCCTGCCACC
>NZ_CP109138.1 GCF_035918095.1 Streptomyces sp. NBC_01750 | reverse complement strand
GTGGTAACAGTCGAGCCCCCGACCTGATCTCTGTGGTCGGGGGCTCCGCGCGTCTGTGGCGAGCGTAGCTGGGCAAGCGCGGGCCCGTCGCCCCGACCGTCACAGAAGTCCCGCAGCAGACCGTACAGGCACCTTCACGCCCGTTCCCTCCAGCACCTCAGAACCAAGACAACCCCCCCCCCTCCTTCCTAGCGCCATTTCACCAGCTCACGCCAATACCAACCCCTCTTCATCTGACTCCCCCTTACCTACTGCTACAACCTCTACTACATAACACACCTAGGCATTCTTAATTTGTCGGTGTCGCTCGCGCTCTTGATCGCGTATCCTCAGTGATCGTGCTACGCATCACGGCGATCTCCGGAGGAGAGGCAGGGCTCAACTACCTGCTCTCCGGATCGGGTTGCGCCGGCGGGCACCAGGCCGACGCTGAGGTGACCCTCAACGGGCCTGAGGGCTACTTTGCCAAGGGAACGGAACACGGAACTCCGCTTGCCGTGTGGATTGGTGAAGGTCTCTCAGAGTGGGGTCTCGCCGAGGGTGCGTCCGCAACGGAGCGTGACATTCGCGCCGTGTTCGGAAAGCACGCCCACCCCGAGGAGTACCGGGCCGCGGTGTCCGACGCGAAGGCGTACATCGACGAGAACGGGATCACCGGCACGGCCGCCGAGAAGATCATGGCCGACGCCGAGGCGAGCGCCCGCCGGGGCCGGAAGCCGTACGAGTTCCGCACGATCGAGGAGCGGATCGACGACCGCCTGGCGAAGGAGCCGGACGCCGACCCGGAGCGTGTCGCGGAGATCCGGAGGGAGGAGCGCGACAAGGGTCAGCGCTCCCCCGCCATGTACTTTGACCAGACTTACTCCGCGCAGAAGTCGGTCTCCACCTACCTCACCGCATTGGAGGCCGCCGGCCGTCACGAGGACGCCGCAACGGTCCGCGCCGCCCACAACGAGGCCATCCAGGCCGCGATGAAGGTCTTCGAGAAGGAGGCCGGGTTCGGCCGGATCGGCTACCACGGCCAGGCCAAGAACGGCCGCCCGTCGACCGGCCGGTACGTCGATTCGGAGGGCTTCACCGCCGCGATCTTCACCCACGAGGTCTCGCGCGAGGGCGACCCGCAGCTGCACGCGCATGTGGCAGTTCTCAACAAAATCAAGGTGCACGACGAGGACGGCAACGAGCGCTGGGTGACCCTCGATTCGCGGGCGATGCACAAGGCCCGCGAGGCCGCGGCCGCCGTCTACGAGCGGACGCTGGAGCAGGTCGTCGAGCGCGATCTGCCCGTTGTGTTCGGGCAGCGCCCGGACGGTCTGGCACGCGAGATCAAGGGGTTCGAGCCGGAGCTCCTCGAAGCCCTGTCGACCCGTTCGTTCCAGGTCGATCAGCGCTTCGAGGAGCTGCTGGAGCAGTACCGCCAGGACCACGGCCGTGAGCCCTCCGCGCTGGTCAAGACGCGGCTCAAGGAGATCGCGACGCTGGACACCCGCGACCCGAAGCGGAATGAGCACCAGTCCGCCGAGGCCCGGATCGAGCGCGCTACGCGGATCGCCAACGACACCGTTGAGGGAGGTCTCCTCGGCGCGCTGGAGCGGGTCGAACAGGTCGGGCTGGAGACCCGCTTCGCTGAGGCCGAGGAGGCCGGTTTCGACCGCGAGCAGGTCATCACAGAGTCGCTGGAAGCCCTGCAGACCAAGCGCTCGACGTGGGACCGCAGCGAGCTCATCCAGCAGCTGAACACCACGCTCGGTGACTCCCTCCCCCGCGACATCCCCCTCGCGCCGCTCGCCAACGAGCTGGCCGACGAGGCCCTCAAGAGCGGGAAGTACGGCGTCGTGCAGACCGCCGGTCTCAGCATCATCGAGGACGCGCCGTCCCGAATCCGGCAGAGCGACGGCCGCTCGGTGTTCTCTCCCAGCGCCCTTGCCTCCGAGAAGTTCGCGCTGGAGGAGCACCTCTCTACCGAGGACCGCGTCGCCTCCCGCGCCCACCAGACCGGCGCCCCGTGCCTGTCCCAGCTGGCCATCGACGAGGTGGTGAAGGAGTCCGGCGTCACCGCCGACCAGGCCGACGTCGTCCGCGGAGTCCTCGGCGACAGCAAGCGGATCTCCGTGGTTGAGGGCCCCGCCGGCGCCGGTAAGAGCTACGCGACCGGCGTCATCGCCGACGCATGGCAGGAGCAGACCGGCGGCCGCGTCATCGGCCTTGGCCCCAGCGCCGTTGCCGCCGAGGTCCTCGGCGAGGAAGGCATCGAGATCCGGACCAACACCACTCGATTCGTCGACTACTACGCCAAGGGCCTCGGCAGCGCCAAGGACGTCGAGACGTTCCGGCTGCGCGCGGGCGACCTGGTGGTCCTCGACGAGGCCGGTATGGCGTCCACCGACCACATCGCCCGCGTCTCCGAGCTCTGTGAGGAGGCCGGGGCCAAGCTCGTGCTCATCGGCGACCAGCAGCAGATGCAGTCCCCCGAGGCCGGCGGCCTGCTGCGCACGATGGTCGAGGAAGGCCCGCACTACTCCCTGTCGAACGTACGCCGCTTCCGCGAGCCGGACGGCACGGTCCGCGAGTGGGAGGCCAAGGCGAGCCTTGCCCTGCGCCGCGGCGACGTCCGCGCGCTGGAGGAGTACGACCGGCGCGGCCTGATCATGGGCGGCACGCTGGAGGAGATGAAGGCCGCCACGATCCAGGCGTACGTGGCAGACACGCTCGCGCAGCGCGAGTCCGTGGTCATGACCGCAACCAACGCCCGCGCCACCGAACTGAGCAGGGAAATCCGTACCCAGCTCGTCCGGTACGGACTCGTCGAGGAGCACGGCACGGCGCTGCGCGACGACAACCGCGCGGGGGTCGGCGACCTCATCCAGACCCGCGAGAACGACGTCAAGCTCAAGGACTCCGAGGGCCGGATGGTGCTCAACCGCCGCGTCTACCGGGTGACCGGCATCGGTGACGACGGACAGCTGACCGCCTGCCGGGTAGCCGGCCGCAACGACGACGGCACCGAACGGCTCGCCGGAACCCTCACCCTTCCCGCTTCCTACGTCCAGGAGAACGTCGCGCTCGCGTACGCGGGCACGGTCCATGCGGTACAGGGCCGTACGGTCGGCTACGGCGGATACCTGCTGGTCGAGGAAGGGATGACGCGTGAGCAGGTGTACCCGGGCCTGACCCGCGCCCAGCGGTACAACCGCGCGTTTGCCGCGTGCCAGGTCCCGGCCGACGAGCACCGGCTGCAGAAGCTCGACCAGGACGCGATGTCCATGCTGCAGACCGCCGTCGAACGCGACGGGGGCGACCTGTCCGCGCTGCAGGAGCTGCGCGAGTCGCAGGACTGGGCCGAGTCGATCCCGGCGCTGGAGCCGCGCTGGCGGGACTACGTCACCCAGCACGTGCGCGACCAGTACGAGCCGCAGCTGCGGCAGCTGCTGTCCGAGGAGCAGTACGCCACCATGCGGCAGCAGGACCCGAGCACCATCTACCGGGCACTGCGCGAGGCTGAACTGGCCGGTCACGACGGGCCGCAGGTGCTGCAGAACGCCATCACGTGCGCGTCGATGACCAGCCCGGAGCCGGACAACGTGACCGCTCTGATCAACTGGCGGATCGAGCAGGAGCTCAAGGACCGCCAGCCGGAGAACGCCCCCGCCGGGCACAGCTGGACGGACCGCACCCCCGACATGCCCGGAATCGAGGGCCAGGTCGCCCGCGAGCTGGCCGAGGCCATGGACGCCCGCCGCGACGTCCTCGGAGAGCGTCTGTGTGAGGAGCCCCCGGAGTGGGCCGTACGCCACTTCGGCCCCGTGCCCGAGGACCTCCTCGACCGTGCGGAGTGGGCCCGCCGTGCGGGCACCGTCGAGGGATACCGCGAGCTCTACAACATCGACGCGCCGAACACTGCGATCGGCCGCCTGCCGGCGAAGGGTGCGGTCGAGCAGCGCGCCGCGTGGGAGGCCGCGCACGCCGCCCTTGGCCGCACCGAGGACGAGCAGGCTCTGGCCAGGACCAACGACGCCGCCCTGCGCGAGATGGTGGCCCGCTACGAGCGCGAGAAGTCGTGGGCCCCGGCGCACGTCGGCGAGGAGCTGTCCGAGGCCCGCCAGACCGTTCTCCGCTACGAGGAGAAGGCGATCCTGGCTCAGGCCGACGCCGACCAGACCACCGACGCCGAGCAGCGCGCGGAGCTTGAGGCGCAGGCCCGCGGCTACGAGGACCTGGTGGCCACGCTGTCCGAGCGCGTCGAGGTGCTGGAGCAGATCGACGGGGCCCGCGCCGCGTGGTACGAGGAGACCGCCCCGGCCCGAGAGGCCGCCGAGGCCGCCCGCGACGAGCTGGGCCGCCGTGGCCTCGACGACCAAGCGCTCGCCGAGCAGCAGAACGCCGAGCAGGCCGAGCAGCAGGACCAGGACCTCGACGAGGAGCTCGTCGCCGAGGCCGAGTACGACCTCGACCAGGCGCCGGAGATCGACTGGACCGTGGAGGGCGAGACCCTCGACGAGGCCCCCGAGGTGCGCGACGAGGCCGAGCTGGCCCCGCTGACGCACGAGGAGCAGGAGGAGCTCGACCAGGCGCTCGGCGCGTACGAGGAGCGGTACCGCGCGGCCGGCACCACGGACGCCCCGGAGTTCGACTGGACCGTGGAGGGCGAGACCTGGCAGGTCGAGGAGTCCCTGGACGCGCCCGAGGTTGAGGCCCCGCAGGTCGAGGAGACCGCCGAGCTCACCGCGGGCACCGACACGTACACGTACGAGCCCAACCCGGAGCTGGACGCAGCGCTCGCCGCGTACGAGCAGCAGCTGCGCGAGCAGGCCGTCGCGGCCCGCGATGCCGAGGGCGAGGTCGAGTACGACGCCGAGCAGCTCCCGGAGCTCAACTGGGAGATCGAGAGCGAGACGTACGAGCAGCGCCCCGAGCAGGCGGCCGATGAGGTCGAGGTCGAGGCCGAGCAGGACGTCGAGGCGGAGCTGCAGCCGGAGGCCCCGGAGCAGGAGATGGCGTCGGCAGTCTCTGCGCCCACCGCTGAGGATCGGTACCGCGAGTTCTACGAGCAGCAGTACGCGCAGCAGCTCAGCGAGGGTACGGACCGCTCCCCCGAGGCCCAGGCGACGCAGGCCGGACCGGAGCAGGAGAACCAGCACGATGCCCAGCACCTTGCCACGTTCACCTCCCAGCAGCCGCTCCCGGCCCAGTTGGCGGACCTGCAGGAGGACCTCGACCGGGCGCGCGGTGCGCTCGCCGAGATTGCTTCCCGGCAGGCCGAGCGCGACCAGGCGGACGATGCCACCCGGGCCGAGCAGGCCGAGGTCGCCCGCGGCCGGGAAGCCGAGGTCGAGGTCGCGCCGCAGGTCGAGCAGGACCAGGGCCCGACCATCAGCTACTAACGGTGGTGCTGGCCCGTGGGGTCGGCCGCGCCCGTACCCTCAACCGACCAGGAGGTGAGCCGAGTTGAGCACCGCACCGGAGTGGACGCCGCCGCAGCTGCGGCCAGAGCACGAGCTCGTGGCGATGATCGACCACGTCACGGCGAACGGCTACAGCAGCAACAGACATGACGGCTACGACAAGGGCCTGCTTGCCGTGCTGAACTGGGCCACCGGCCGCACCGAGCAGCCGCCGGTCAGCCCGACGCCGCTCGGACGTCCCGTCACTGGCAACGACGCCAAGCGAGAGCAATACCGGGCGCACGAGGCGATGCAGGGCGGGATCGCGGAGCCCGAACTGCGCAAGGTCGCCCAGGAGAAGGGCCAGGGCTACCTGACCGGGGCGGAGAACACCCTGGCGTGGGTGATCGGAGGAGACGCCCTCTGGGCGCCGTGGGAGACGTAGCCAGAAGGCCGTGGAAGGCAGCACGAAGCCCCCAGCGCAATTGCGCTGGGGGCTTCCGTCGTTCGGGCCGCTAGCGGTCTGCTACGGGCCCCGGGGCGGGTGCGTCGGCGCGGCTCCCGAGGTCCCAGTTCAGCCAGGTGGAGAGCTGCTCGTCGTCGTCGATGGCCTGCGGGGCCCCGGGCTGCCTTGGGTCGGTGACCCAGGGGTCGTCCACATGCCCTTTGTCATCGCAGCACTTGGAGAGCGCTGCGATCACGCGACGCTTGACGTTCGGGGCGTACCGGTCGTGCCAGTCCCCCGCGCGGGACGGGGTGCCGTAGGACGTGCGGTAAATCTTGATCCACTCCTGGCAGAGCCAGGACAGCTCGATCACGGCCTCCCGGTGCCGGTACCAGCACGGCGGGATGCGCGCGGCCGTCATCGGGCCGTTGGCGCTGACCGAGCCATAACTGCCCGGGTTGCTCCTGGCGAAGACGTCCGCCGGCGGACCGACCCACCCGTACTGGCCCTGCAGGACCGTCCGGACCCAGCCGATCAGGGTCTCCCAGGCTTCCCCGGCCTGCTGCTTGTCCATGCCGCCGTTGAAGGACCAGTCCCAGACCTGGAGCTCCGGTTCGGCCGCGCGGTCCTCCAGGTCCTGCCTGATCTGTTTGACCGTCTTGGCGAGGGCGTTCAAGCCCTCTTTGAGCGGGGCAAGGGCCTGTACCTCCGCCTGCAGGCCGGAGGTCCGCTCCTCCAGGTGGTCGATCGCCAGCTGGGCCGGGCCGAGGTCGAGCGCGGCGAGCGCGGCCTGCACCGTGCCGCCGCGCTCGCCCAGTGTCTCGACGTCCTTCTCGACCTTGGCCAGGTCCTTGGCCAGGGTGAACACCTGCGACGCGAGGCTGCTGTCCCCCGCCATCAGCGGCGGCCCTTGGTCATGGAGATGCCGGAGCCGTCCTTGCGCTGGCCCGGCACCTTCGGTGGGGCCGTCAGCTTCTTCACGTCGCGCCGCTTCCACAGGGGCTTGATATGGGTGATGACGGGGCTGCAGCCAGCGAAGATGACCAGGGACTGCCGCTGGCCGAGCTTGAAGATGCGGTCCGCCGGCATGACCTGCTTCTCCTCGGTGACCGTGCTTATCGAGGACTCGCCGTTGCGGGTGGTGGTGGTCTTGCGGTCCCTCTCGTACGTGCCGCACATGGCGCTGATGTCCTCCCGGACCGACCGGTCGCCGATGCCGCGCAGGAACACGCGCACGTTGGCGTCGTCCCAGATCACGCGGCCGCGCGACTCGCCCCAGACGTCGTACAGCTGGGAGCGGGACTGGATGACGATGACCAGCGTGATTCCCCGGCCGCCGCTGTCGGGCATCCACTTGTCGATCGGCAGCGGGATGATGTTGGCGATCTCGTCGAGCGCCCACAGGCAGGGCGGGTCCATCCGGCCGGAGCCGTTCTTGTTGCCGAGGTCGATGGCGACGGAGCGCAGGTAGTCGGCGAACATGACGAACAGCGGGGCCACGACGGAGCCGGGCTTGTCGGAGCCGATCATGTAGAGGCTTCCCCGGTTGAGCAGGAAGGTCTCCGCATCGAAGTGCTCGCCGGGGCCGGGCAGGACCGTCTGCGCGACCTTGGGGTTCGACATCCAGCTCAAGGCGTTGCTCAGCGTCGTGAAGATGCCGTCACCGGTGCCCTGCACGATCTGCTGCCGCTGGACCAGGAGGTCCGCCCAGTCCCGGGCGCCGGCCATGTTCAGGATGTTCGCCGCCGTCTGGTCGCTGCGGTTCTGGCTCCAGGCGTAGACGTCCATCATGGTCTTCCCGCCGAGGGCGGCCGCGTGCATGAAGCGGGACAGCACCTCGCAGGCCGTGGACCTGAAGAACTCGTCCACGCCCGCCGAGGCGTTGCTGCGCGAGCCGTACAGCAGGTACGCGGCCCGCTGGATGGCCACCTCCCGGTGCTCGCAGCCGCGGATCGGGTCCCAGCGGAAGGTGTTGAGCTGCTCCTCACCGGACAGGCCCAGCGGGTCCCAGACCCACACGGGGCCCAGCAGTTCGCGCAGGGCCTTGGTCGCCATGTGGTCGTTGACCTTGGACGACGTGTGCACGACCGCGCCGTCCCACCGGTAGATCATCGAGTTCAGGATGATGCTCTTGCCCTGCCTCGACGGGGCCAGGATCAGGTAGTTCTGCTCTGGGGTGCCCCAGATTCCGGTGGGCAGTCCGCCGGAGCGCAGGCGGCCCAGCGGCACGGCGTAGGCCGTGGTGGGGACCTTCTTCGTCCTGCCGACCAGGCTCGGACGGGTCTGCTCGACCATGTTCCGGGCGTGACGGGCGCTCATCTCGTCGCGGATCTCACGCTTGTTGGCGAACCCGGGCTTCGGCGCGTACATCTTCCAGGCCGCGCCCAGGCCGCCGATGGCCGCCATCGCGGCGACGCCCAGGACGACTCCCCCGGGGCCGTAGACGAAGTCGTTGAAGGTGTTCACGTACTCGAAGATGGCCGGGTCGCCGGTACCCGGGCCCGTGTCGCTGCCGGGCGGGCCCGGGACCGGCGAGGCCGCCAGCTCCAGGGCCGTAATCTGCGTGTGAGACATCATGGGGTTCTGTTCTCCTCTGTCTCGTGAAGCCCCCGGGGATCAGCGCTGCCATCGCCCCCCGGGGGCTGTCCGTCTGGTCTGGTGACCGTGCTGGGCACGGTATGCGGGAGGTCGGACACCCCTCCGCTCGTTTTCCGCTGGTCGCCGCTCGGCAGCGCGCGGTTCGCGGCCTGCGGGGATCGGCTGATCCCCGTTGATCGCAGTCTGCGAGGCCGGTCCTGTGGACAGAATCCGCGCGCCGCCGCCTGACGAGTGGTCAGACAGGCTGACGCTGGCCGTTGATCGGAAGGGTCTGCGCGGCATCCTCGGCACGCTCGTGCCCGTCCGCGCGGTAGTCGCTCGGCTCCTGCCGCGCGCTGCTCGGTTCCGCACGGCGGGTTTCCGAGCGCGCGGTTTCGCCGTCAGCCTGCCGCGCGCCGCCGCTGGCGATCATCGCGGCCCGCTTCTCCTTGAAGTCGGCCAGCCAGTTGCGTGCGTTGCCCTCGACGACGCCGTACGCCACCGCCAGCTCCGCCGCGGTCGGGAGCTCCCGGCCCTCGATGGATGCCGCCAGGTACTCCTCCCATCCGGCCTGCTTCGCCTCGCTCCTGAAGACCGGCGCCTCGACGAGGGCAGCCGCTTCGGCCGGACCTCCGAGCCGGTCGGCCAGCTGCGGCCGCAGGGACTCCAGAAGGGCCTGCGCCTCAGCCGCCTCGGCCTGCGTACGGGCCGCAGCCTCGGCCGCCTGGCGCTGGTTCTCCTCGGCCCGAGCCCGCAGCTCAGCAGCCTTTTCGGCCGCCGTGGTGTGCTCGCGAACCGCGCTCTGCGCCTCGACGAGAGCCGACCGCAGCCGCTCGACCTCCCCGGCGACCCGACGGGCCTCCTCGGCCTTGGCGCGGGTCGTGTCCTTCGCGGACTCCCGCTCGTTGACCAGACGCTGCAGCTCGTTGCGGATCAAGGTCACCTCGGCCGCCGCCTTGTTGCGCCGCTCGGTCTCGTCGGCGATCCGGTCCTGCACCCGGGCCAGTTCGTGGGCCGCATGGGAGAGCTTCTTTTGCTCCTCCTCGGCCCGCTCTGCGAGGCGAGCGACATTCTGCGCCTCTTCTGTCATTTCGGATTCCGCGCGCTTCCGCGCAGCTTCCGCGCGCTCCCGAGCGTCTGCCGCGCGGGCCGCCTCGGCCTTGGCCACCTTGGTCTCCTCGGCCGCCTTCCGGAGCGCCTCCTCGGCTTCCTTCCGCGCGGTTTCCGCCGCCACCTTCTCCTCGACTGCCGCGCGCTTCTCCTCTTCCGCGCGCTGCCGCGCAGACTCGGCCTCGGCCCGGGCCTCTTCCGCGCGCTCGGCCGCCTCTTCCAGTTCTGCCGCGCGCTCGGCCGCCTCGATCCTCTTCGCCGAGGGCAGGATGGCGACCTCTTCCATCAGCTTCATGACCTCCGGGGTGTTGGAGGTGTCGACCGTGGCGACGTCATCCACGCGCGTCCAGCCGGCCAGCCCGCGCAGTACGGCGAGAGCCTGCCCGGAGTCGAGCGCGAAGTCGGAGCGGTCCATCGCCGACGTGGCCTTGCGCCGCAGCGCGTCCAGCTCGTTGACCGCCTTGGCCAGGTCCCGGCGCTTGGCCTCCCGGCTTTCCAGCAGCTTCGTGTGCTGCTCCAGGGCCTTGCGGAGGCGGAACAGCCGGGTCGCCGCCTTCTTGGCGAGGGTGGCGCGGGCAACCTGTCCGGACGTCGAGTTGGGGTCCAGGCCCAGGCCGGAGAACGCGGCCGCCCAGCCCTTGGTCCACATCAGCACCAGCAGCCGGACCGGTCCGGCCTTGGACGCGTCGTCGAGCTTCTCCGAGCCGCGCATCCGGGCGCGGAACTCCAGCTCGATGACCCAGGCCGCGCCAATGGGCATGGCCGCCATGAACGGGGCCGCCACGGGGTTCGGGGCGTGGATGAAGTTCGCCGTCGCGGACACGGCGACCAGAGCCCAGGCCGTGTTGTGGATCAGGCGGAGCTGCGTGGTCCACCCGAGCTTGGGGTTCGCCCGCTTGTAGAGCTGGGAGAACAGCACCAGCTCCATCGCGTCGAACATGCCAATGAAGCCGACCGCGATGACCTCCGGCAGCTGCGCCGTCTGCAGCGCGAAGCCCCACATGCCGTAGATGCTCACGGCCATGCCGCCGAGGGCGACGTACGCCTGGCGCCCCATGCTGCCCAGCCCGATGACCTCGGACTCCCTGCCCTCGGCCTTGGCCGTCTCCACTTCGGTCTGACGCCGCTTGCGGGCCCGCTCGGACGCCCGCCACAGGCCGCGGCCCGTCAGGTACGCCATGCCGAGCAGCGCCAGGAGCACGGCGCCGGCCGTGACGCTGAGGACCCAGGCCGGGGTGTCGGACACGGCCCGGTCAAGGGTGGACGACCAGTCAAATCCCTGACCGGTTCCCGCCGCGTGCGACCAGGACGGATGCACTCCGGCCGTAGTCTGGGACAGACGCATACAGACCTCCATATCTCTGCGTCGCTTTGGCCTCGGCGGTCCCACAACCGCTGAGGCCTTCTTTCTGTCAGGACCCTTCGGCGGGGTCCACTTCGTTTTGCGCAGGCCGTTCTTCCAGGCGCTCGATGTACGCCATGAAGCTGGCCAGGAGTTCCTCTTCCGTGTCGCCGACCAGGACATCTCTGCGCTTGAGGAGTGCGTCCACCGCGACCCGGATCACCGTGTTCGCTGTGATCCGCTCGACCTTGCGCGTCCGGCCCGCCTGCAGCTCCCGCGCCAGCACGTCCAACTCGATCTGCTGATCGCCTCTGAGCTGCACGTACTTCGGCGAAAGCGTCTTGCTCGCCGCCGCTGCCGCCTCATTGAGGCTCGACGACCGCTTCGCCGGCCGATCCGCTGCCATGTGTCCCCCTCGGGGTCTTGGAGTTCCTGACCCCAAGAGGCTATGGCTCCGGATCTCTGACGCAGCGGGGCGCGTCGGTGCCCTCTCGCAGATCGCGCTCCCCATTGGGCCTCCTTCGATGTTCACGAGGAGATCCTACATCAAGACTCTTGAAGTTCAAGACTTCTGGGGTTAGTGTTCTGGTTGTACGGCGAGAGGGCCGGGGTTCCCGCCCCGACCCTCTCGGACCGGCCGGAGTTCCCGCTCCAACCGGTCACGGACACCCCTGACGTCTCACCGAGAGGGATATCCAGTGCGCAATCTTCCCAGGACCACCCGTGTCCTGACCACGCAGGTGAACACCGACACGCCCCCCGCGCCGAACGGGCGCCGGGTGCTGGTCGTGGGCCGCTTCCGCCGCCCGACCTGTGACAACTGCGACGACTTCAAGTCCGTGAAGGTCGTCATCGGCGACGAGCTCGTCACGATCGACTGCACCGCGTGCACCGCCCTGTCCCCCACCGCCGGCGTCATCGACGACATCGAGTCCGAGGACGAGGCCGAGGGCTTCGAGGCGGAGGACGCGCTGGTTCAGGGGCGTGCGGCATGAGTTCCTGCGGACACCCGCCCCGTCTGGTCACCGTCAACCACATCGGCGCCGACGGCAAGCCGTTCCAGAGCGTGCGGCACGAGCCGTGCAACTGCGGGGGCAATGGATGACCGAGCACCCGCCCCTGCCGATCCGCCCCACCGCGCACGAGCGTGACGGGCGCCAGGACCCCTCCGTCGCGGCGGAGACGGCCCGTACGGCGCACGACCTGCACGCCAGCGGCTACGACGAGGCCACGGTCAGCCACGCGCTCGCCGTCGACGAGCTGACCATCGAGCTCCTGCTGCCGGGACGCGGGGAGGGCTCGCGATGAGGAACCCTCTGCGCCCCCTGCTCAGTTGGTGGGGACACGCCCTCGGCGCCGCTGGCGTCATCGAGGACGCCGTCGCCACCGTCCGCGACCGCCGCCTGACCAAGGCCGACAACGAGCAGCTGGCCGCCTCGGAGCGGGCGGCCGCGCTCGCCAAGGCCCGCCAGGGCTGCACCCACACCCCGCCGTGCCCGCCGACCTCCGCGCCGGACCGGACGAAGGCTGCGGAGGTCTACGCCGACGACGCCTGTGTCTACCTGTGCAACGGGCTCGTGCTGGCCACCAAGGCGATCAAGGCCCCGGACTCCCCGTCCGGCCTCTACACCCCGATGCCGGTGAAGGAGACGACGCTGTGAGCGACGACGACCGCACCCAGGCCACCGCCCTCATCGCCCTGCTCGCGGCCCTCCTCGGCACGCTGTGGGCCCTGCAGCGCGGTCTCGACCCGCAGACCGTCGCCCTGGCCGCCGGGCTCGCCTACGGGATCGCCCTGGCCCTGACGGTCCCGCTGCAGGCGCCGCTCGGCGATGTGCTCGCGACCAGCGCCAAATACACCGGCCTGACCTTGGCGTTCAGTGTGTGGATCGCCCTCTCCGGCGTCTACGCCGGGTGGGAGCTACTGCGCAACCGGCAGCGGGCGGTGACCGCATGATGCCGCTCGCCGCGCTGCTCGGCAGCGAAGCCGAGGCCGCGAAGTGGAAGAACTCCCGCGTGCACCGGCTGGTCATCTGGCACCGCATCGACCCCAACGTCGCGCTGGACATGGTCGAGCAGGCCATCGACGAGCAGGACCCCGCGATTCTCGCCGAGCCCGGCCAGGTCTGGACGCGGCGGCCGGAGGCCGACCCCGAGCTGCCCGACGTGCTGTATCTGACCCACTGGCTCGACCGGGAGCACCAGCACCTGGTGGCCGAGGACGGAGGCCGGACCGGCACGGGCGTGATTCTGCTGCCGCTGCTCTACGCCTACGAACTCGACTACTGGCGGCCCGTGTGACACCCCGCCAGCCCTTCTCCGAGGAAATGAACGGCGGCCAGCAGATGCGGCTGTTCGACGAGGAGACCGAGACCGGGCCCGCCACCGTGGCAGGCCCGGCCCCCGGCCCCACCAACCTCGATACCCACACCGACGCCACGTCCCGGACGGAGCCGTAAGCCGTGAACCCCCACCACCTGCCCGCCTGGTACAGCCAGCACCTGCCCGTCCCCGTGCCGCAGGTCCACCACACCGGGGTCAGCCTGCTCATCGCCTACTCCGGGCGCGTGGTCCCGATCATCACCACCTCCACCGCCCTGGCCCTGGCCCGGATCTGGCACGAGCAGGGAGCCGCCCACAGCATCGGCAACGCCGCGCTGATGGTCGCCCTGTCCGCAGGCGCTTTCGCCGCCGCGTGCGTCTCCGCCGTCCACCGCAACAGCGACCCCGTCACCACGGCCGTGGCGTTCACCGCGTCCGGCGCGTTCGCCATCATCGGCCCCGCGGCCTACACCTCCTCGTGGGCCCTGTCCGCGCTGCTGTGGCTCGTCGCCACGGTGCTGGTGTACGCGACGTCATCGCGTCACTGGCGAACCGCCAGACAGGCCAGGGAAGCCCGCGAGCACGAGCTCGCGCTGGCCCGCCTCAACAGCGCCACCACCGTGGCGACCGCAGTCATCGGCCACGACGTCCAGGCGCAGGCCCTGGCCTACGGGCTGACCCTGGCCCGCGCCGTCGAGGAACGCCGCCAGCTCGACCCCCTCTCGTACGACCCCGCCGCAATGGAGCAGGCCGGACTGCCCGCCCTCCCCCACAGCCCGGCTGACACCAAGCACCGCAACGCATGAGGATGATCAGCGTCGATAGGCACGAAAGGGGGAGGCACATGCTCCCCGTGACGTTCGGTCCTGACTGGACCGTCACACCCCGGGTCGCCGCCGGCCTGCTTGGCATCGAGCACCGCGACGTGCTCCGGCTCATCGAGCACGGCGACCTCACCGTGCAGTTGGAGAACCGCACACGGCTCGTCGAGCTGGACAGCCTGCTCGCCTACCGCCGCCAGCGCCCGCTCTGAGAAGCCCAGCCACCTGCGTGTATGCAGGTGGCTGGGCTTTTGCGTGGGTTGGGCCTTACACGTTCGGGAAGTTATCCGCGGCATGCGCCAAGTGGTCTCGCAGCTGCGAAGCGAGCTTGTCCGCCCTGCTCTTGTCGACCTTCGCTGCCTTCTCATATGCCGCCGCCATGCCGCGGGTCTTTCGGGAGAACTCCCGCGCCGCATCCACATATGCCCGGAACGCTTGGACTGGATCGGTGGTGGCCTCCTTCTCGGCCGCCTCCCTCTTGGCCTGTTGCATGGCCAGGGTGCGGATCCGGTCCTGGAGCTCCTCCTCGCTCAGCTCCTCGTCAGCCTTGCGGGGCAGTTGCTGCACGATTCCAGTGATGGTTTTCTGGCTGACCTTTTCCTTCCCGGTCGCCTCCGCCACCGCCCGGTACGCATCAGCTGCGACGCTTGCGCCGTAGTCCTCCCTCACGTAGGTGAGCGCCTCGGCGGCTCGCTGGCTGATCACGAGAGGCTTGGGGTCCCGCACTGCCTCCGAGTCCCGCATGCGGGACTGATCGTTCGATTCAAGTTCGATTCGCGGTGGTGAAGCCAGCAGTGCTGCTACCTCCGCGCCAGCGATCTGACGGTAGGCATTCGACGTCGACATGTCTGCCACATCCTTGATGAATGCCTCGGCTGTGGCGTAGTCACGCCTCCACAAGCGCCCCCGCAGCGCGATGCTCAAAGCTTTGGCTGCTACCCACCAAGCCTGCTGAAACTGGCGGAAGCTGCGCTGGCATAGCTCCCAGCGCTCCTCTTCGTCCTCGGTGAGCGGACCAGTGGCGTCGGGAGCGTCGATCACCTCGGGCAACTCTTCGAGCCGGATCATCGGCTGCGGCCTGCCCTGCGCGATGACTGGTTCGTCCCGCACGGCTGGTACGCCCGAAGTGTCGCTCTCAAGCTCCCCGGCGCCCCCGCCCTCGTCGGCCTGCTTCGCCGCGCGCCGCTCTTTGCGCTGCCGCCGCAGTTCAGCTGGATCGATCGTCCTGCTCACTTCTTGATCAGCCCCCGTTGCTCCAGCTCCGTCACCAACTCGTCGAAGTGCGATCCCGCCGCCGTGATCGGGACGCCCTCTCCGGTGCTGGAGTATTTCTGGACAGACGGGATCTCCGTGGTGAAGACGTTCCAGCCGTCATCCATCAGCGTCTTGCGGATACCGCGCGGGGCTACGACGCTGCTGGGCTGCACACGGCACAGCAACACCCAGGTCTCAGGCCGCTTCTTATCCGCCCGTTTCGGGATCACCTGGTTGATGAAGAAATCCATCGGCAGCTCGTCCATGCGCTCGACGTCGCTGTTTGTCGCCGCGCACGCCACGATGGCAAGGTCAGCCACCCGCAGTACGCTCCAGCCAATCCCGGAATGGTTCTCCAGGTGACCGCAGTCAACGGCACCGATATGGCCATCGGGCAGCTTCTTCGGAGCCTCCAGATGGAAGCGGGCCGATGCCTCCTTGTGTACCTCGAAGGGATAACTCCCCTCCGGGCGCGCCTCCCACCAGTGATACAGCTGCTCGGACTCGTCGGCGTCGAACCCGGACACGGGGTAGCCGCGCTCATGAAGGGCGTGCAGCAACCACGCCGTGATTGTTGTCTTTCCCGTTGAGCGAGGAGAGATGGTGGCGATGAACATGGGCGCACGATACTGGGCAGACCATGGTCGTTTCGCCGCTCGGGGCCCGCATCACCGCTGGTTACCCCAATTCTGAGGGGAGCGAGCTGAGGGGGTGGCCGCGCTGAGACTGGACGAAGAGGCGCCCGCCGCTCGGTGGATGCCACTGGCGCGGCGCACCGCCAGGAGCACCGCGGACATGGCGAAGCCCCAGCCGGGTCGGGTGGACGGCCAGGTGGACCAGCACCCACTCGAAACTCCTCAAGGAGGTCCAAGCAGCCAGCGACGAACAGAACTCCCCGCCCCTACTTCGAGCCGCCTAGGCGGACCCCGAAGAAGTCGACCAGCTGCGAACGGACCAGCGGATACGGTGCGTATGTGCAGATCGACGGGGCGCAAGAACGACCGGGGACCGCGCTGCTACTGGCGGCCGCGCCCACGGGCAAGGGCAAGCTCACCGAGGCGAGCAGCGTGATTCCCGTGCTCGCCGCCGTACCGCCGGCCGCGCTCGCGGGCACCGCGGCCGCCACGCTCATCGAACTGGCGGACCCTGTCGACCCGCAGGCCGTTCTCACCCGTCTCCGGGGCGCCGCCGCCACCGAAGGCCCGCTCACCGTCGTGCTCGTCGGCCAGCTGCAGCTCGACTGCCGCCAGCAGGGCGTGCACCTGGCGCTCGCCCGCACCACGCCCTCGACGATTCGCTACACCGCCCTCCCGTGGGCCTGGCTCGTCGCCGAGCTGCAGCAGCGCCGCCCGGACACGACCACCCTGTACGTGGACCTGGTCGCCGCCGCCGAGGTCTGGCAGCTGCTCGACGACGAGCCGCTCCCGCTTCCCGGCGGAGCCCGTACGTACGGCGTCATAGCCCCGCCGCCCGGCCGCCGGCGGATCGCCCACCCCCGCTACACGCACGCCCTGGCCCAGATACTGCGCACCGGGCAGCGCTCCGCACCCGACCAGCTGCACCACGAGGCCCTCCGCCGCGCCGCCGTCAAGGACGCGCTCGTCCTCGGCCCCGAGCAGCCCGCGGCCGCCGTGAACGCCACTCTCCCGCCCGGGAGTTCGGCCGCGAGGGTCCAGCTCCCTCCGCCGCCGCCCCGGGCCCAGCGCACCGTCTCACCGGTCTACCAGCCCAGCGCCGCCGTGATCCCCGTCGAGCACGACCCGCACGAGCAGATCGCCGCCCTGGCGAAGGCAGGCCGCCACCAGGAGGCCGTCGCCATGGCGGCCGCCGCCGAACAGCGCGCCGTGCAGACCTTCGGCGCCGACACGTTCGCCGCCCTCCACTGGGTCGAGGTCCGCGCCCATCTCGCCTCAGTCGCCCAGGACCCAGGCCAGTCCTGCCTGTTGTGGCTCCAGGCCGCCCAGACCCGGCTCGACACGCTGCAGCAGGCCCCCGACGCGCCGGACCTCGAGGGTGCCGTCGACCGGGCTCACCACCAGTGGGACCGCGTCCGCGATGCCGCATACGCCCGCCGCCTGGCCCCGCAACTCGTCGCCTTCCGTCGCCGGGTGCCCGGCCGTCAACGCGGTGCGCTGCAGGTCCTCCAAAAGAAGTTGGAACGGCTCCAGTCCGCATGACCTGCTTCCCACCTGACGAGAAGTCACAGATTTCTCGCCCATCCCACGGGAAAACCCGCGCGACACGCCCGCGTCGCTTGCGTACATGAACAGACATGCGGAATGATCACGACCATGGCTAGGCCCTACGGAAGTCGAGACGAGCAAGATCGCGGGTACGTGCCGCCTGTTCGGGACAAGAAGCGCCATGGACTGGTTCGGCTTTCGCCGATGGTCCCGGCCGAAGTCCATGCGCAGGCGTACGAGAACGCGAAGGCTGCAGGCGTCAGCATGGGCCGGTACATCGCGGAACTGATCAGGCGGGACCAAGTCGATGACAACGGCCGTCCCGTATGGGCAGCAGAAGCGTTCGGCGACCACGAGCAGGTTCCCCTGACCGGATAGCCGAAGCCCCCCGGACAGCAGAAAGGCCCCGGCCTCGGCCAGGGCACTGCGCTCGTCCAAGGACTCGACCTCAGATCCCCATCGTCGGTCGAAGTCCCGTATCACATCACAACGCACACACAAATCCGGCTGACTCCCCAGTCAGCCACCGCCCCAAAACCCGGGACTGAGCGAGTTGGCGCTCGATCAGCTCCCAAGAAACAGGAGGTAGACCCCTTCTAAAAGCCCAGGTCAGAGCCGATTTTCCCGGTTCTGACCCCGCAGGCCCTCCGCCGGAGGGTCCCGTTTTGTTTGCTTTTTAGACCCCAGAAGGAGCACTCACATCGTAGCGGACAGCTGCGGTGTCAGCCCAGTGCGCCCAACTGCCGGTGTGTCATCGGAGTTGGCCGCACACGGTGCGTCACCTGCGGACTCATCCCGGCAGGCCCCTTGCGAGACGGTTCTGCGGGTCCCCGCCATCCGGTTGAACGCCTGGTACCGGGTGGCCGAGCTTTCGCATGCCCGGGGACTGCTGCCCGAACGCAAGTTCCGGCTGGCCCAGTTCTTCTCCCGCCAGCAGCTCGACCCGCAGACCGGCCGCGTCGTCGGCCGTTGGGGGACCGGTCAGGTCGATGGCGGCCTGGCGCTCGCCGAGCGGTACGCGTGCGTCCACGAGATCGGCGAAGACCGTTATTGGGACGACCTCAAGGGCCTGTACCGCCTTGGGTTCGCCGAGCAGGTCGTGAAGCCGGCCCCGGGCCGCCGGGCGGTCTACGCCCTGTGTTTGCGGGCCGATGCTATCCCTTCCGACCTCCCCGAGGACCTGATGCGCGAGCTGCGTGTCTGGGATCTCCCCGAGGCCGAGGAACCGTTCGAGGACGCCGCCTACGGCCGTCTGACCACCCGTCCGGCGCCCGACGTCGAGCCCATGATGGTGCGCGGCAAGAACCCCGAGACGCAGCGGATGCTCGACGAGCTGGCCGCTGCTCCGCGCTGGGAGCACCCGGCAGGCTCCAAGGCCGCCCTGGTGGCCGGGACGATCCGCGAGGGCTCCAAGCGCCTTGGAGACGCCGCCCCGGACCTCCGCTGCACGGCCGTGGCCGACCGCGACCGCGCCGCCGAGATGACCGCCCGGGTCCACCGGCTGATGGCGCTTGGGGTTAGTGGCAAACCGTCCCCTCTATACGCGAAGGGTTTTTCACAACTAGTTGGTTTTACTTCTAACGGTAGTAGTGGGCTGAACCCGTCTTACGAGATGGAAAAGACAAAGCGGACGCCTTCGGCGGCGCCTGGAAAGGAGGTTGGCCAAGCGTTCGGGGACGCGCTCAGCGACATTGCCAGCAGCGTCCAGCGCCGCGTGTGGCACTCCTGGCGCACCCAGTTCGGCCGGGGCAGGGTGTTTTTGTCTGCGCCGACCCCGGAGGAGCAGAGCAGGTCACACACGGGCTCGCCGTGGACGGACCTGCATCACACGATTGTGATTGCCCTGCGCCGTGGCGGCACCGAGTCGCAGCTCGTCGAGATGCTGACCAGCAACCTGATCCGCCGCGACGAGTGGGGCCTGGTCACGTTCGAGGCCGACAACCTCGGCAGGCTCGCCGGATACCGGCTGTGGAAATTCATCAACTCGCAGAAGAACGCCCACGGCTACGGCCGCCGCTGCCACGTGCCGCAGGCTGCCCACGTCACTGCGTGGGACGAGGCCACCTCGGCCGAGCGCGACCGGGCTCGGGCGCGTGCTGGGCAGGTACGGGAGATCGAGCGCCGCCGGGAGATGGCTCGTATCGAGGCGGCCGCCGCCCAGCGGGCCGAGCGCCACGAGCGCTGGAACCTGTCCCGCTATGCCACGGAGCCGGAGCACGTCCACCAGCAGCAGTTGGAGGAGCGGCACCGCATCGAGCGCCCCGCCCCGCGCACTGCCGACTCGACTCACGCCGCCGCCCTGGCCAAGGCCCGCGCCGAGAAGCGTGCCCGCAAGGGACTCGGACCCCGGTGAACGGCCAGGCCAGTACGGTGATTGAGGACCGGTGCCACCAGGACCGGCGACGGAGGGGAGCAGGGCCATGGCGTTGGCCGTGCGGATGAGCCCGGAGGTCGAGCAGGCCCTCGGCCGCAGATGGCCGTGCAGGCCCGGGGCAGCTCGCCTAGGAGCGGGGCGAGACCCCCGCCGCCCGCCCTACAGCGGCGGCGCCTGGCCGAACTTACCGGCCGAGGGTTCGGGGCCGTCAGTCTGCGTGAACTCTGTGAGCTTCCAGCCGCCTTCGGCCCACCTGAGCTTGATCGTCATCGTGAACCAGTTGCTCGCGACGGGCGCCTTCGAGCCCTTGCCAGTCACACCGAAGAGTCCCGAGCACCAGACGGCCACGCTTGCCGTGTCGCCCTGGTACGCCTGGACGGTCGTTCCGGTTGGCATGGTCCGGCTGACGAAGACGCTGCCCTGCGGAGGCCTTCCCGCAGGGTCGAGGCCGATCTTCTCGTTGAAAGCGACGCTGTAGTCCGCGTCCAACCCGGCCTGCAGTTTGCCCCGCGTGGCCGGGTCGGTGAGCGCATCGACGATCGCATGCCGCGATTCCGGATTGAACATGCTTTCCCCGCCGAGTGTGGCCGCGTACCGAGCGGCAGCGCCCGCCGCCCCTCGCTCACTGCGGACCGCGCCCGCGTCCGAGGAGCTGTCAGCGGATGCTGCAGGAGCCGGGCCCGCCTTGCCGCCGCTGCCATTGCGGCCGGCCAGAGCGATGGCTGCGACGAGCAGGACGACGACCCCGACGGAGGCTATGAGGAGGCGGCGAGACCTGCGGGGCGCTGGAGAAGGAGTCGTCACCGCATGGCCGTTGACCCGCCCGACCCACTGATAGCTGCTGCTTGTGTTCATCCCCACGCGCCCCTCCGCCACTTCGTCAACGACGACGACGGTAGCCGCACTGTCTGCTTATCGGAGCAGGCAGGTGCCACCCACGGCCACAGCGTGCGACCCTCGTATTTCGTTCTGCAGCCTGGGGGTTGATGTGTCCGCACGTACCGCGGCCCGTGCATGTGTCTCTGCCGTCGCGGCCGCCGCCGTCACGCTGATTGCTGTGGCACCGAGCGCCCACGCCGCACCCACGCCTTCCCCCTCGCCCACAGAAGACTCCAAGTGCGACCTCATCAAAGGGCTGGCGCGCGAGTACTGCGAAGACGGTACGACCGGTGGCAGCGGCGGAGGGCCGGCGCTCGATGACCCCACAGACGCACTGGACCCCCTCAAGGCGTTGGCAGACGGATTCGCCAAGGCGTCCGCATGGATCGTGGATCAGCTCTCGAACGCTGTCAGGGTGACGGGCGATGTGGATTTCGCCAACGGCAGTTTCGTGAAGACGTACGGGATCGTCTTCGCCGCCAGCGCCTTCTTGACGATCTTGCTATGGCTGTGGGCCGTCACCAAGCGCGCCGTACGCGGTGTGCCGCTGACCCGGGCAATGGGCGAAGCGGTCGGTCTGCTGTGGCTGACCGTGCTCGCATCGGCGTTCACTCCCCTGATCCTCTACACCGTGGTGTCGGCCGTCGACGGCATCACTGATGCGCTCGCCGGCGGCACGCAGGGCGCGCAATTCTTCGAGGCCTTCAGCGCCGCGTTGCGCAAGGATGGCGGAGACGGCAGCGGCGGACCGATCGTCCGCATCATTCTTGCCGGGGTGTCGATCCTGGCCGCCGGGGTGGTGTGGCTGGAGCTGGTGGTGCGGAGCGCACTGCTCTACGTCGGCGCCGTGCTCGGCACGATCGTCTACTCGGGACTGGTAGACCGCGACCTCTGGGGCCGGGTCCGCCGATGGGTCGGCATGATGGTGGCGATCATCCTGGTGAAACCCATCATCGTCATCGTGCTGATGCTCGCCTCGGCGCTCTCTGGCGGTCAGCCGAATACCACGCCGGCCAACGCGATCGTCTCGGGCCTGGCGATCATCATCATCGCCGTGTTCGCATCGGCGATGCTTTTCCGCCTGATTCCGGGCATGGGCGACGACATTGTCGCCGCCCGCCGCGACAGCTACGACCCGGCCAGCAAACAGTCGGTAGCCCTGGTCACCAAGCCCGTGGCGACGATGCGGCAGGGCATCAGCACGCACGCCGACCGGGACGCCGTCTCCCGGCCGAGCCAGACCCAGCCGGCCGCCTCGTCAGCCAGCAGCGGCATCAGCGCCCACTCCACTCGGCCCACACGCTCCGAGGTACCCCGCCAGGACGGCCGCGGCGAAACGGCCCGCCGTAAATGACAGCGGGTCAGGAGGGGGGCGGGTTCCCGAGGCCGATCAGCACGCCGATCACGATAAGTGCCAACAACAAGTAGAACTTGCCCTTGAGGCTCATCCGCCTCCCCCTCCGTCCGTGCCCGCCAGGGGCGGGCCCAGGTTGTTCTGGCGCGTCGTCAGCACGGTACCGCCGCGCGGGCAGATCGTTCCACGGGGGCTTGTCGGGTGGGGCGGGATGCGGCGTTCAAGTGACCGCCTATTAGCGGGCCCTGGTGGTGACGGAGTGACGCCGGAAAGTACGACGGAGGGTGGCCCGGCGTGGGTCCGCCGGGGTGCCGGTCTTCCTTTTGCCCTCGGGTGGCGGGCGTCGCTGCCAGGGTCGGCCCGGACGACCTGACGCCAGAGGCAAGCACGGAACCCCGGGGGCCTACAAGGACGCCTTGCGGCGCCGCTGCGCGGTCGCTGCGCGATCCTTTCCAACCCCCGAGAACCCGTGCTCGGGCAGAGCCCGTCAGCTCGACCGCACCGACCCCTTCACGGAGGCGACGATGAGCCAGCCCAGCGTCCAGACCCGGTACACCCACACCCTCCCCGACGGGAACCTGATCACCTGGGACCACCTGAAGCCCGGCGACCTGGTGCAGGTCTACGTCGGCTCCTGGCCCTACGCCACGGAGTTCGCCGACATCGTCGAGGCCCGCACGTCGAGCGCCCTGGTCCGCTTCGAGGAGGGTGACTCCACCCCCCGGTGGGTCCCCGTCAAGCGGATCGCCTCAATCCTTCGCCCGGTCGCGGGGTGACCGGGCCGGGCCCGCACCCGCCGGGTGCGGGCCCCGCAGGCCTTCCCCAGCCTCAGCACACCACCGCACGGCGTGAGGCCGACACGGGGGTGAGTGCCGTAGTGCCGTGAGCGACGATCTCGGCGGGGCCGGTGAGGTCCATGGAGCCGTCGGCGAGGAGCTCTATCCGCAGCCGGCCGCCCGGAACGTCCACGGTGTAGGACGCGGCGGCCGAGCGCGTGCCGTGGCACAGGACGGCGGCCGCGACGGCGGCGCAGGCACCGGTTCCGCAGGCCCGGGTTTCGCCGACGCCGCGTTCGTACACGCGCAGGGCCAGGTGCCCGGGAGCCCGAGGGATGACGAATTCGACCGTGACGCCGTGCGGATAGGCGTCGGCCGGCTCGACGGTCGGTGCAGTGGCCAGGTCTCCGGCGTGGGCCAGGTCGTCGACGAAGACGACGGCATGAGGGTTGCCCATGTCGACGTGCAGGGCCGACCAGCGCCGTTCGGCGACGGTGACGGTGATGCCGTCGGGGCCGGGAAGCCTGGGGCAGCCCATCCGTACGCTCACGTCGCCCTCGAAGTCTGGGCTGCGGTGGGGGACGTGCGCCTGGCGGGTGCCAGCACGGGTCGCGACGGTGAGAGTGCCGGGCGGGCAGAGCCCGGTGTCGACGAGGTAGCGGGCCAGCACGCGCAGGCCGTTGCCGCACATGGCGCCCTTGCTGCCGTCGGCGTTGCGGTAGTCCATGAACCATTCGGCGTCGGCCGCCATGGCGGAGGCTTCCGGTTCGGCGGTGCAGCGCACGGCGCGCAGGATGCCGTCGGCGCCGATGCCCGCGCGGCGGTCGCACAGGCGCGTCACCTCGGCCGGGGGCAGGGCGAGGTGCCCGCGGGGGTCGGGCAGGACGATGAAGTCGTTTTCGGCGCCGTGTCCTTTGGCGAAGTGGCTGACGGTGCGGGAAGGGCGGGTCATGGGGAGGGGTGTCCTCTGCTCACTCGAAGCGAAGCCAGGCGATTTGGCCGGTGTCGGTGTCGGTGAGGCCGAAGGTGTTGCCCAGGTCGAGAACGGCGAGGAGCTGCTGCCAGTGATGCAGGAGGTCCTCGGTCACGTCGGTCTCGATGCGGACTGCTCCGGCCTCATCGAGGACGCGGGGCGGGACTCCGGTCAGGGCGGTGAGCTGCGTGGTGGCGTACGTGATCGCGGTGTTCTGGCGGTCGTAGCCCACGGCACCCACATTCACATTCGATCAACCGGCGTTACGCAAAGCGTTTCTAGTTAACTAGCTTCTGGTTAGTGAACTAGCTTGTCAATGCGTCGTATAGGCAGCAACGCGGGCAAGGAGAGGCATGGCTGACGGCAGCTCAGGAGGCCACGCCCCCTACCTGCAGGTGGCGGCCGAGATCCGATCCCGGATCGCTGTGGGCACTTGGGCTCCCGGTGACCGGCTTCCTTCCCGTGGCGAGCTGGGAGCCGAGTTCGGTGTCGGGGAGAACGTGATCCGGCGGGCGCAGGAGCTCCTGATCAGCCAGGGCCTTCTCGAAGGCCGGGCGGGATCGGGCACCTACGTCCGCGCTCCGCTCCAGCGCCGCCCGCTGCAGCGCACTCCGCCCGCGGACGGCCCCGCCTACTCCGGGCTCGCTCCAGCCGGCTTCACCGGTACCTGGGAGGCCGACAGCACCGCGAAGGTCGAGGCACCGCCGGAGATCGCCGCCCGCCTCGCAGTGGAGGCCGGTGGCCTGTGCGTGCGCACTGTCTACGAGTTCCTGGCCGCACGTCAGCCGGTCATGCTGGCCACCAGCTGGGAGCCGATGGCCATCACCGGTGGCACCGTGGTGGTCCTGCCCGAGGGCGGTCCGCTCGCCGGACGCGGCATCGTCGCGCGGATGGCGCACCTCGGGATCACCGTCGCCCGGGTGGCCGAGAGGCCGCGACCGGTCCATGTCGACCGTGATCAGGGCCACTTGCTGGGAATCGCCACCGGATCGCAGGCCACCCTGATCGAGCGGACCCACTACGACACCGGGGGTCGGCCGCTGGAGACCGCAGACATCCTCATTCCGGCGGACCGGTGGGACCTCACGTACGACATCGCCCTGCCCGCATCCGGCACCTGACCGCTCACCGGGGCTTCTTGTGGGGGATGCGACAGCCCGGGAATCATGAACACCGCGCGGCCCCAAGGCCGTTCGAGGGGGAGGATTCTTCATGCCTGAACAGCGCGATCCGATCGCCAGGATCACGAACGCGCTGGGCTCGCCCGCGCTCGGCGCCGTGGTCGGTATCGCCGGCCTGGCCGTCCCCGTGATCGGGTGGGCGGTCGAGCGGGTCAACCTCAAGGTGCTGCTGCTCGTCCAGAGCGTGCTCATCCTGGTGCTGGTCGCAGGCCACCTGTGGGTGCGCAAGGCCTACATCCACCTGCGCAAGGCCAATAACCTCAAAGCCATGGATGACGCCCGGTACTACGACCTGGTCCGCTCCCAGCTTGAACGGGAACTCATCTCCGACTACGGCGAGATCGCCGACGGCCACCTTCGCGTCTACGCCAGCGAAGTGCCCCGCCTGTCTGTCCTGCTGATAAAGACCCTCACCGAGGCGCACTCCGAGCCTCAGCGGATTCTGGCGGCCGATCTGACGACCAACCCGGCGCTGCTGACCCAGCGCCGCGAGTACATCGCCGCCAACCGCCGCTTCACCGAGGCCGGCGGCCGCATCGACCGGCTGTTCATCGTCTACCGCGCCGACCTGGTGAAGGCGGACTTCGCCGGCCCGCTGCTGGAGCTCATCGGTCACCACCGCGACCTCGGCGTCACCTGCGGGCTCGCGGTGCGCGACCGGCTGCGCGCGGACCAGGCCGTCGATGTCGTGGTCTTTGCCGCGGCCGCCGTCCTGGTGGAGGAGGAACAGGGGGACGCCGAGTACAACCGCGGCCGCAGCAGCGTGTACTTCAAGGGCGTCGAGCGCTGGACCGGCCGCTTCGAATCGGTCTGGGGCCACGGCGCCGACTCCGCGCCCCGCATTCTGCAGGCGTACGAGGCCGCCGTTCGGCCCATGCTGGACGCGGACGCGTGGGACGACGACCGCGCCGCCCGCACCGTCGACACCTTCTGACCCCAGGGGCCCGACCGGCCCGATCAGCGACCAGCCCGCGGCCCCCGTCTCCAGATGGGGGCCGTTTCGCGTCCCTGCAAAACACCTCCAAGCTAGTCCACTAGATGTACGGTGCGTGATGATCGGCGGGACGTGCCCGCCCCCTTGCTCGGGAACCGCACATGCTGCTCGCCTTAGCCGTCATCACCACCGGCGGCGCACTACGCCAGATCGACCGCGCACGCTTCGCCTACAGACGCCCCCGCACCGCCAGCTCCGCCCAGCTCATAGCGCTCCAACGAAACCGCGCCAACAACTGGACCCCGACCCTCCTACTGGCCGGGCAGTGGCTCCAGATCACCGGATGGTGGATGCTCGCCGCCCACGGGCCCCTGCCCGCCGCGACGGCCGCCGTCGCCGTAGCCGTCCACTTCCGTCACCTGCAGGAGATCAGTCACTTCGCCGTTCACGGCGTTCTCGCCCGGTCTGCCCGCGCCAACCTGCTGCTCGCCGAGGCCTTCGCCCACCACCCGCTCGCCTTCGACCCGGTCACCATGCGCCGCCAGCGCCACGTCCGCGACCACCACCCCAACGCCACCGTTGCCGGCACTGACCCCAATCTCGCCGAGCTCCACCAGGCCGGACTCCGCCCCGGCGCCACCCGACTCCGGTTCGCCGTCGCGCTCGTGCACCCGCTCACCGCACGCGGCATCCACACCACCGCCGCCAGCCTCGCCGCAGGCCTGCGCCACCCCGGCGCCTGGCATCGAACGGGCGCCGCAGCAGCCGTACCCCTCGCCGCCTACCTCGCCGGGGGCTGGACCGCCGTGATCTGCGGCGTACTCGTGCCGCGGCTGCTGCTCTACCCCCAACTGGCCTGGCTCAGCCTCCTTGTCGAACACACGTGGTTCGACCCCCAGCCCCGCACCGGCACCCCGACCTGGGTCGAAGCCGGACGCTGCCTACGCCTGTACCCCCGCAGCCACGTGCTCGCCCACATCGCCGCTGCCACCTGGCTCCCCTACGGCGACCTCCACCACTACGCCCACTCCGCCCACCCGGCCGTGCGCTGGAGCTACCTCCCCGCTCTCGAACGCCACCTCGGCCGACCGCACTTCACCCCCGCCGCACTTCTCCTCGGCGACAGGTCGGTTGCCCGCCGGCACCTGCACGCCCTGACCCGGGGCGCGCACAGTAAGGCCGCCTCATAACCGCCCGCACCGCTCCCGCCGGCCACGCGGCACGGCATGGCGTCTGTCCCCTATATACGGGCACGCTGCGCGACCCTCGGATTCGGCGCCCTCCCGTACGGTCATGGCCGCCGCCCCGAACGAGGAGCTGTGCCCGGTGACCCGGACGCTGCCGAGTAGGCGACACTGGACCGAACCTGGCGGCGTGCCAACGTCCGGCCGATGCTGCCGCCGCCGGGCCCCCGCTTTGTACGTGGCCCGGCTGGTCGGCCGAAGCGCGTAGGCAGCCCGGCGGCCGCGTCCGACCGGAGCCCGAGGCCCGCCCTCCCTGATCGAACTTCGGGGGCGCGGGCCTCGGCCATGTCCGGCGGGACTGTTACCGCGCGTGTCGAGGCGCACGGAAGATTTCAGTCGGCCGGGCTGTGACCTGGGCACTGAAATCTTCCGTGCGGCGACTCGTGGCGGTTCGGGCGCACCGGTTGCTTCAGTGTCCGGTGGCTGCGGTGTTCTGCCGGTCCCTGGCCGCGGGAGCGCTGGGTCAGCGTTTGACGCGGTTTCGGACGGCTAGGACCGCCAGGCCCAGGAGGACGGGCTCGGTCACGCGGGAGGCCATCTCGATGTAGGTGCCAGTGGTGGTCAGGTCCTGTCCGCTGGAGCGGAACACCACTGAGTTGAGTGTGACGTTCAGGGCCTTCTCGAAGCGCTCGCTGGTGAACGTTTCCCCCCTGGGGTTTTGGGGATCGGCCTTGTCGATCTCGAAAGTGACCTTGCCTCCGTCGGGCGGTACGGTGCCGGTCGCTTCCTGTTTCGGGGAGTCCTGGGGGAGCCCGAAGCCCATGAGTAGAACGATGGTGATGAGCATGGCGGCAGCGAGCCAGGCAAGGGCTCGGGAGGCGCGCAGGCCGTAGCCGGACAGCAACCAGTAGCTGTGCAGCAGTCCGCGTTCGGCGCGGGTAGTGCCGGTGCGGTCGTGGCGGCGCATCTCCATCTCGCCGTAGTAAAAATCCGCCGCCCCTGGCTCGTTCTTGCCGTCCTCGAACGCCTTGCGCAGCGCCCGGTACATCGGCGCCAGCTGCGCTGGTCCGACGTGTCCGGCGCCGAGCACCGCGACGTTCCAGCCCCGGACTGCTGCCGGCTGGCGCGCGCGCCAATGGTGTTCCTCGGCGAGGGTTCGGCGCTGGGTGAACCGCCCCAGGCGCCAGCGCAGCTGGTGCGTGCGGTGCGGGACCTCGCTGAAGGAGCAGGTGCCCTCCAGCCGTAGCTGGTCCAGATGCACGGTCCCGGTGAACAGGCACCCCGACAGGTCAACGTCGGCGAGGACCAGATGGGCAGCATCGACCCCGCGCAGTGAGGCCAGCCGCACCCTGGCATCGGGCGTACCGGCAAGAGCCTGTTCCTCTACCGGCCGTCCGTCGGCGAGAACGAAGGGGTCGGCCTCCGCCGCGATCGTGAGGGGGTATTCAAAGACCGCGTGGGCGAAGCCCACCGTGGCGTAGCGCAGACGCAACTCGGCCGTCGAGGACCAGCGGGTCCGCCGGCACTCCAGGCGACGTGCGGCGAACGAGAGGGCCACCGGGCCGCCGAACACCACCCCGAACAGCATCACCCGCCCAGCGCACACCAACGGCCCAAGACTGGCCGACCGCTCGAAAACCGCTTCTACGAACCAGGCGTCGCTCTTGAAGGTAGCTGACTCGAACCAGGCGTCGCCCTTGAAGGTGGCCGAATGGAACCTCGCGGTGCCCTCGAAGGTGGCCGACTCGAATCCGGCGGTGCCCTCGAAGGTGGCCGACCTGAACACGGCCCTTTCCCTGAAGGTGGCCGACCCGAACCCGGCGGTGCCCTTGAAGGTGGCCGACCCGAACCCGGTCCTGTCCCTGAAGGTGGCCGACCTGAACACGGCCCTTTCCCTGAAGGTGGCCGACTCGAACTTGGCCCTGTACCTGAAGGTGGCCGACTCGAATCCGGCGGTGCTCTTGAAGGTGGCCGACTCGAATCCGGCGAAGTCCTTGAAGGTGGCCGACCCGAATCCGGCGAAGTCCTCGAAGGTCGCCGACCCGAACTGGGCGACGCCCTCGAAGGTCGCCGACCCGAACAAGGCGACGCCCTCGAAGATGGCCGACACGAACAAGGCGACGCCGAGGCGGGGGTGCCCAGTGCTGGGGTCGCGCAGGGCGTCGAGTAACCGGTTCAGCAGGTCCCGGGTGAAGGGGGTACCGCGGTGGTCGATGTCGGCGCCGGGGACCAGGCCGGCCAGGTAGGCGTCACGCTCGGCGTCCTCCAGGTGGGCCAGACATGCGCTCTGACCCGGGACGTGGATGCCGCGGCAGCCGACCGGATCCTCCGCAGTGGTGCCGTGACCGCATTGCGGCCACGAGGGCGGTTCGGGGCTCGGGTGTGTCATGCCCGAAGGACGATCGAACGCGGCCGGATAGTTGCCCGCTCCGCCTCCTAGACCGCAGCACTGAAATCTTCGGTGCGCCACTGAAGGACGTGCTGAAAGAAATCAGGCGTTACTCGGCCTTGGGGAGCCTCGGTACAGCCGTTGGCGCTGAGAACGATCATGGGGTCTAGCTGCGGATCTCCGCGTTCGGGTGGGGCTGGGACTGGAGACGTTCGCGGAGGTCGATCTCCTCGGGGGTGAGCGGGTCCTCGGGCCGGCGGATATGGACGGGCTTGGGCCGGAGCGGCAGGCCGTCGTCCGCCGCGGCGTCTTCGGCCTCGGCGAGCGCCCGGTAGAGCGAGGCGACCGAGGGGTTCTTGCCCGTGTTCTTCCCGGTCTTGATGACCAGCTTCTTCGCGATCTCCGGAACGGGGACGCCCTTGTTCTTCAGTGCGACGGCGAAGGTGAGCATGTCGTCGTCGATGACCTTCGGCCGTCCGCCGTGGTTGCCCTTGGCCGCTGCGGTGACCTGGCCTTCGAGGGTCTTCTCCCGGATGTAGTTGCGCTCGATCTGCCCGGCCACAGCGAGCACGGCGAAGAACATGGCGCCCATGCCGTTGGGGTCGTAGATGCCGGTAAGTGGGCCGGTGAGGAGTTCGAGCTGGATGCCGCCAGCCTGGAGTTCGGCGGACAGCGTCATCAGCTCGGCGGCGTTGCGCGCGAGGCGCTTGAGCTCGTGGACGGTGAAGATGACCGGCGTCTCCGGGGCGGCCTCCTTGAACTGCCGGGCCAGCGCGAGCGCCTTCTCCAGCTCGGGCCGCACCTTCACGCGGGTGCTGATCTGTTCCTTGAAGACCTTGTGGCACTCCGCGCGGTGGAGGGCTTCGATCTGGCTCGCCAGCTCTTGGCGGGCGGTCGACGTCCTCGCGTACCCGATCCGGACCGGCCGCTCGGTGCGGGGCGCGGGCACGACGATGAGCGCCGAGCCCTGCTTCCACGCGCGGCCCGGATACCGGTCGGAGGGAACGGGGATCTCCAGTTCCTCGCGGAGCGCGGGGACGAGAACGAACCGCGGAGTGTGGTACTTCGCGGCGGTCTTCCCGCCGCGGGTGCGGCAGGCGCTGCCAGCGGGCGCGTCACAGTTCGGGCAGTCGTGACGTTCTACCGCCAATGCGGCCTGACCGGGCGTGAGATCCATGGTGGCAGTCTCTCAGAAGTGCCTCGCACAACATGCGGGTTTCGAGAGGACTTTTGCGAACGGCGACCTGCGGAAACTTGATCGCCCCGGGGGCTGTCGCGGAACTCTCACAGATGTTCATTTGTGAGAATCGTGTGCCTGAGCGCGCTCAGTTGGAGGTCAATCAGAATATATGGCCGGAGGCAACGGACGTTAATTCATCTGATGCCCCTGGTCACCGGTTCTTGCAGCGGGCGGCGAGAGCGCGTTCGGCGACCTGCCGGGCGACCGCGTAGGGCCGCCCGGCTTTGCACCCGGCTGGCAGGGGGTTGGGGACCACATCCCGGGGCGCCCACCTCGCGGGGGGCCTCGTCGGTATCGCGCTCGCGGTCCTGATCATCGGCGAGGGTTCTGCGGGAGTTGGCTCGTGGGCGACAGACTTTTGCCGTGGCGCCTACTTCATGTCTGCACGGCATACAGTGTGTCGGCCCTGCTGGAGATGTAGGCGATGCCGTCGGCAACCACCGGCGATGCTTCTGCGGATCCATTCATTGCGTAGACCCAGTGCTGTAACCCGGTATCCGCCTGCAATGCGTGAAGCATATGACTGTCAATTGAAGCGGCGTAGACGATGCCGTTGGCCACCACAGGGGAGAGGACCCGATCCGTACCGATAACGCAGGACCAACGTTCGTGTCCAGTGGCTGCGTCGACCGCAAACAGCTTGGACAGCTCATCTACATCAAATACTTTCGAGACTCTTTGGCTTCCGAAGTAGACGATGCCGTTGGCCACCGTCGGCGACGAGCGCACCCATGCCTTGGTGTGGAAGGACCAGCGCTCTTGCCCGGTTGTTGTATCTACCGCATACAGCTTGCCGTTGTCACTGCCGACGTAGACGATGCCGTTGGCCACCGTCGGCGACGAGCGCACCTTTCTGCCGGTGGTAAAGGACCAGCGCCGGTCTCCGCTCGTCGCATCCACCGCATACAGCCCGCCGTCGTCACTGCCGACGTAGACGATGCCGTTGGCCACCGACGGCGACGAGCGCACCCCGCGACCGGTGGCAAAGGACCAGCGGGGCTCCCCGGTCTCCGCGTTTACGGCATGAAGTTTGCCGTCGTCACTGCCGACGTAGACGATGCCGTTGGCCACCGACGGCGACGAGCGCACCTTTCCGCCGGTGGTAAAGGACCAGCGCCGGTCTCCGCTCCTCGCATCCACCGCATACAGCCCGCCGTCGTCACTGCCGACGTAGACGACGCCGTTGGCCACCGACGGCGACGACCAGGCCCTGCCGCTGGTGGTAAAAGACCAGCGCTGGTCTCCGCTGGTCGCATCCACCGCATACAGCTTGCCGCTGCTGAAGTAGACCAGGCCGTCGGCCACGGCTGACCCCCGGTACCTTTCGACGGGGGTGGCCCAAACGCCCATGGGGGTGCAGGCGAAAGACCAGTTCTTCGTACCGCGTGTGCGGCGGCCGGATCCACCAGTCGCTGCGGCGTGTGTCTCCGGCAGGGGCGAAGGGGGGTCGTTCTGCTGGACGAGCTGGGCGATCTGGTCGGGCATCCAGTTTGGCTCGGTGAGCAGGAGCGTGGGGCTGATCATCTCCTCACTTCCGTCCTTGCTGCATGAACTGGTCAGCTGGTCGAGCAGCGTGGCGACGGTGGGACGCTGATCGGGCTCTTTGGCCAGGCAGACGGCGACGACATCACGAAGTTCGGCCGGGAGAACATCAAGTTCGGGCTCTTCATGAACGGTACGGAAACAGAGCGCGTTCGGGCTGCCGGTGCCGAACGGGCTGACTCCGGTGGCCGTGTAGGTCAGTACAGCTCCGAGGGCAAAGACGTCGCTGGCCGGGCTCACCGGCTGGCCGATGAGCTGTTCGGGAGACATGTAGCCGGGAGTGCCGATCAGTATGCCTGTCCGGGTCAGCGCACTGGTCTCCATGGCCACCGAGATTCCGAAGTCGATGATCCTCGGTCCGTCCGCGGCGAGAAGCACGTTGGATGGCTTGAGATCGCGGTGGATGACCCCGGCTGCGTGGATAACTTCAAGTGCCTCGACCAGGCCAGCGGCCAGGGCGAGCACCGAATGGAGCGGCCAGGGACCATGAGCGGTGAGTGCCTCACCGAGGGAGGGACCTGGTACGTAGACGGTGGCTAGCCAGGCCGGCGAGCCGTCCGGGTCGGCGTCGACCACACCCGCGGTGAAAGCCCCGTTGACCCGCTGAGCCGCCGTCACCTCGCGCTTGAAACGTCGCCGGAACTCGCTATCGCTGGCCAGCTCCGGACGCACCACTTTCACAGCGACGAAGCGCCCACCGGGCGAGCGCGCGAGGTACACCCGGCCCATGCCTCCGGAGCCCAGCCGCGCCACGATCTTGTAGCGCCCCACCTGCTGCGGGTCCTCCGGACCCAATGTCTCCAACGCTCCCACCCGATACCCCCTTCATGCGGCCCCGTGGGGGCCGCTGTCCTTCGCTGCCGCACCACTTCAAAATTCACGACGCAATCCGTTACCTAATGGATCCCTGCCGTGCGCCATCAAGCGATGGATTGTCGGCCAGAGGCCGCACGGCACCTCCTCCCTCCGGGTTGTCTCCCCAACTCGGTCAGCGCCGCGAGGTGCCGCCGGCTGAGGCAGATCTATGCGGCGCCCCGTACGAAAGCCGTGGCACCGGACCCACCTTCTCCTGTACCCGCGTTCACGTCCTCACCGGAGCAACTCCCTCGAAAGCAGCCCGACGGCTTCCTGCACCCAGCTCAGTCGTGCCCGTCCTCGTCATCATCGAGTTCGACCGCGTCTGGGTCGCGCAGCGGCCGCAGAACGCCGCCGGCCGGGGTGGAGGCGGTGAAGCTGTAGCGGCCCAGCACGTTGAGGTTGCGGTGCTTGAGCGGGGACAGCCGGGCGACGTCCTCGTCCGGGATCTCGTGACCCTCCGCGCGGAGCTGGACGACTACGGCATCGATATAGCGCGTCGTCCAGAGCACCACGGCGTTCAGGACCAGGCCGAGCGAGCCGAGCTGATCCTCCATGCCGTCCCGGTACGCCTGGTGGATGGTGCCGCGCTTGCCGTGGCACACGTCGCGGGCCAGCTTGTGCCTCGACTCCTGCACGGTGAGCTGCCGGTTCATCTGCCGCCGGTAGGTGTCGTCGACCGGGTCGACGACCCGCAGCAGGTGCTCGGTCTTGGCGATCCGCCCGTACTCGGCGAACGCCTGCCCCAGCGGGGTGGGGTGGCCCTCGCGGCCGAACATCCGCAACAGGTCGTAGGCGCGGACCTGGTTAGTGACCAGGGAACCGGCGACCCGCAGCATGTCCGGCCAGTGTGTGATCACCTTGTTCAGGTTGACCCGGTTGCGGGCCAGCGGCTCCAGCGGCCCGTACGTACCGGTCTCGACGCCGGGCAGGGATGCACGCCAGAACCGCTGGTCGTCCAGGTCCTTGAACCGGGGGCTGAAGTTGTAGCCCAGGGTGCGGAAGATCCCGAACACGATGTCGGAGTACGAGGCATTGTCGGTGGCGACCATCTCCGGTTTCACCCCGCCGTCCAGATTTAGAAGGGCGTCCAGGATGTGCAAGGAGTCGCGCGGGGTACCCGGCACGACCATCTGCCCGATGCCCGCGACCTGGTCGTTGACCGCGTTGAGCCAGGTGATGCCGCGCTTGAACCCGAAGTACTTCGGCGACGGGGCAGAGCTGATGGTCCGCACCGGGACGACGAACCGCAGCCCGTCGACCGAGGCCAGCAGACCGTCTCCCCAGTACCGCACGATCGGCACCCGGCCCTGCGCCTCGATCAGCGCGGCGTTCGCCGCGGCGATGGTGTCGGCGCGCAGGTAGAACTGGTCGACGTGCACCAGCCGGGCCCTCGTCAGCGCCTCGTGGGCGGGGTTGATGACCGGGGTCATGCCGATGTTGCACGCCTCCGAGACCAGGAAGGCCACCAGGGAGGTGGGCAGGTCCTTCATGCGGGTCGTCGTGCCGTCGGCCAGGTGCACGAAGGCGTCCAGGAACCCGGTCCAGCCGTGCACCTCGAACAAAAGCTCCGGCAGGTCGATCTTCGGGAGCATCTTCTCCACCCGGCCCCGCAGCCAGGCCAGGGACTTCGGCTCGCCCAGCGCGCCGAGCTTGGACACGTTCAGCTTCGCCCTCCCGCCCGGCGGGACCTCGATGGTGACCTTTATGTCCGGCCCAACGCTCTCCAGCCGCTCCGCCATCTGCTTCCACGCCGCATCCAACGCGCTGACCAGCGCGGCCAGGTGCTCCTCGACTGGCACGTCCAGACTCAGCCCGGCCAGAACGTCCTCGCGGACGGCCTCCCACTCGGTGCCGTCCAGCAGCCGGGCGCGCGGGTCGGACCAGCGGTGCGAGGGCGAGGCGAACACGTCCCGGCGCTGAAGGGCCCGGTGCAGCTGCTCCAGCACGCACACCACGTACGCGTCCCGGTCCACCGCCCCCGCCGGCAGCTCAGCGTTCGCGTACACCGCCTTGCGCCACGGGGCCGGCACCAGCTTGTCGTCGACCTCACGCGGCAGCAGCGGCTTGTCCTTCACCCGCCGCCGCGCCAGCGCGGGCAGCCGCCGCACCCCAGCCAGCACGCGGGCCCCTCCGCTCGCCGCGTCCAGCGCCTTCGACTCGCCCAGCAGCGACAGGAACGGCCGCACCGTGTTGTACCGGGTGGCCAGCGCCGCCCGCATCGCGACCGCCGCCGAGTCCTCACCCTCCGGCACCAGCGAGACCACCATCGCGGCCGCGCTCATCACCACCGCCCGCGGGGCGACCTCCTCCACCGCCCGCCACAGGGCCGCCGCATCCAAATCCGTGCCATGCGCCTCGACCAGCTCCAGCTCCTCGAACAACACCTTCGCCGCCCAAGCCAGCGTCCGCGACGCCTTCTCCAGCTGCGGCAGCGTCGACAGGCGCTCCTTGTCCGTGGCCCGCTTCGCCGTGCTGATCAGCCGCGTCGTCATCAGCACCGAGAACAGATCCAGCGCCTCGTCGATCGCCTTCGCCTCCAGGTGGCGCATCACCGCGGCGAGCATCGCCGTGCGCTTGGGCTCCGCCGCCCGCTCCAGACTCGCGGCCTTGGACCCCAGCCCGTACTGGGCCAAGGAAGCCAGCCGGTTCGGCGGGATCTGCGACAGCTTCAACCGGCCCAACTGGAACGCACCGATCTCATCGACCCGCTCCAGCGACCTCGCGAACGCCGTGCCTGTCGTCCGCGTCGGCGGCCGGCGCAGCCGCTCCAGCTCCGAGTACCGGCCGCCCTCCGGCGTCACCAGCGTGGCCACCAGGTCCGCCGACAGCGCCGGGTCCGCGCGGTGAGCGGCCCTGGCCACGGTGGCGTGCAGCCGCTTCTCTGCGATCGTGCGGACCTCGGACACCTGCCGGGCCAGCACGCTCACCCCCGGCAGCAGCACCCGGTTCCGCCGCAGCCAGCCCACCGCCTGGTTGAACAGCGCGACCGGCCCCTCCGCGTGCGTCCACGCCCGACCGTGCAGGAACGTACGGAACTTCCGCCCCCACTCCGGATCGTCGTACGGGTGGTAGCCGTAGGCGTCTCGGATCTCCCACCCGTGCTCGTACGCCGTCTTCGGCCGCTCGGTGTACCGCTTCACGCACGACGGGTCCTCGACGCCGAGCTGCACGGCCAGGTGCTCGACCACCGACCACGGCACCACCAGGGGGTTCTCCAGGAACAGCCCCACGTACCGGACCGTGCACATCTGGAGGGCAAAGCCCAGCTGATGATGCTTCGTACGCCGCAGCGCGATCAGATCCCGGTCGACGTCATCCAGGAAGAAGAACCGCTCCAGCTCAGGTCTCGTCGGCTCTTCGGCGAACTTCCCGTACGCCTCGGCCTGATCATCAGTTAAGAACTCCACCGGCATGACGCGGACCGTAGCCAGGCCCCGCGCGGGGCCGACGATCTTTCAGCGAACCCCCACTCTAGGGACGATCACTGTGCTAGCCAACCGTGATCAATCTCAGCGCCAACGGCTGTACCGATGTTCCCCAAGGCCGTTACTGAAGTCTTCCGTGCGGTCCGACAGCGCGGGTCCCGGTGCTCTCGCTGGAACCCGGATAAGCTCCCCATATCCGGCAACTGCGCTGGTTTCGAACGCGCCGAGGGGCGCCAGCCTGCAGGCTGGCGCCCCTCGCGGGCATCTGGCGCGCTGCCACCCGTACACCTGGCGTCCGGTCACCGGGCCCGTGACGGCCTCCTCGGCATCCAGCACGTCGAGTACGAGATCGGCGTCATCAAGATGCATTTCCTCGAACCGGGCATACGTGCGCTATGTGAGCTCCGAGGAGTTCACCAACGAGTTCATCCACTCCATCCGGGACGGCAAGGACGACACCTTCCGCAAGCGGTACCGGGAGATGGACATCCTGCTGGTCGACGACATCCAGTTCCTGGCGGACAAGGAGTCGATGCAGGAGGAGTTCTTCCACACCTTCAATACGACCGTCGACCGTCATGCACGCCGACCGCAAGCTCCGCGCTGGTGGCCGAGCGTCGCTCCATCTACAACCAGGTCACCGAGCTCACGAACCGCATCAAGAACGGCGGGCCAAGAATGACGGCATCGCGGGCGGCGGCGCCGGCGGCTCGATCGTCGCGTCCGCCCTCGGCACCACCGACCTCACCCGAAGGCCTAGGTTGAGTCCGTGGATTGCGAACAGCTCACTCCGCAACCACAAGGGGGACCACTCCGCGGACGACGTCGTGTTCCTGAAGCCGATGCCGGACTTCATCGTCGAGAAGGTCGAGGTCGTCATCGAGAAGACCTTCACGAGGTTGGTGTCGACGTAGCCGAGCAGGGTCGTGGACTCCGACTACGTACGTCACCAACGGCGCAAGGAGCTGGTGGAGAACGCCGTCGACATCAAGCGTGGCGTGAACCTCATGGTCAAGGGCGGCGAGTACGTCATGTTCATCGGCAACACGTGCTGGGGAGCGATAGGGGCAGAACGAGGAGCTCGGAATCTGTTGTACGAGGTCAGCAGGTTCAGACGCAGCTCAGTGGCGGTCCCCACACGCAGGACACGCCGACATCGGGATGTCCGTCACGCACAAGCCCGAACTGTACGGCGACCGTTCACGACGCGCTGAGCTGCAGTTTTCGCTCCTCGCCGCCTCGTTGTCAGTTCTGCGCCCATAATTCGCCCCCTGCTGCGCTGAGTTGAGCGCGAATGTCATCCGCACTGACTGTCAGTGTCGTGCCTTAGATTCGAGGCTGCGCCAACCCTTCGCATGACGAAGGGAGATCCTCCGGCGCGGCCCGCCTCCTACAGCTGCCGCGATCCGCTGGATCTCCCTCTCGCCTGTCGTCGGGTCCCACCGCTGTGATCGAGACAGGAGACCCATGAACGAACGTACCTCACGCCTAGGACATCGCCCCGCTGCGCCCTCAGCGGATGTGCCGCCGTTCCTTACGGTGCACACCACAGTGGTGATCCTGACAGCGCTGTTCATCGGCTGCGTGGTCGGAGGTCTTACCTTCCTCAGCGGCAGTCCGCTGGCCGCATCCGTCCTTGCCGGGCTGACCGGCGTGGGCGTCAGCGTCCCCGTGTTGCGCTCCCTGATCCGATAATCGGGAAGGGGCCGGAGGGTTGTGCCACATGGTCACCGGGGTCCAGGTAGGGCCGGACCCCGGTCGCCTGCCACGAGAGCGTCGCGGCCAACCCTCAGTTCGGGCACGTACTTGTACAGCGTCGTACGCGAGACACCGAGCAGCTTCGCGATGGAGGTGACCGTGTTCTCCGGCTGCGCGAGCAGGGCCCGGGCGTGCCGGATCTGTTCCTCCGTCATCGCCGGAGGCCGCCCGATGCGCTCGCCGCGGGCCCGCGCCGCCTCCAGGCCCTCGTGCGTGCCCTGCACGATGAGTTCCCGGATGAACTCCGCGAGGGCCGCGAACACGTGGAACACCAGCCGCCCGCCCGGGGTGGTTGTGTCGAGTGCCTCGTGCAGAGACTGGAACCCAATGTCTCGCTTGCGGAGACCCCCCACGATCGAGATCAGGTCCTGGATCGAGCGGCCGAGGCGGTCGAGGGAGGGCACCACGAGCGTGTCCCCGGGGCGCAGGTAGTCGAGCGTCGCCCGCAGTTCCTCGCGTTCGGCGTCCTTGCCGGACTTCTTGTCAGAGAACACCCGGACGCAGCCGGCCGCCGTCAGTGCGGCGATCTGGCGGTCGAGCAACTGCCCCTTCGTGGACACGCGCGCGTACCCGACCCGGGCGCCGGACGCATTGGTGGGGAAGGCTTCCAGCGGGCTCTCGGTGTCCGCCCACTCTGCGGGAGTTGTCGTCATGCCCGACACCGTACAGAAAAGGGCCACTCCGCGTTTCTGGACACGCATCTTTGTTGAACACCCTTGTTGGACGCCGGTACTCGGTTCCGGCCCGGCGCGTCGACGTCCCGGCACCTGTGTCCAACAATCGATCGGTTAATGGACAGCCCTTCGCGTACCCGACGTACGCGGATTGGGGAGTCACCCGCGCTCCGCACGTGACGCGTCACGGCGGAGGGGGCGTGTTCAGCACACCTGCCGCAAGAGGAGTCAGCATTCACTTGGCGGGCGAAGGCGCAGAGCCTCCTCGCGACTCAAACCGGCGGTGACGCGCAGTGGGAGCTCCGCCACCCGGCAGCCGTCCCTGTGACGGCCGCGTTCCCTGTGCAGCAGCCGGCGGACCAGTGACGGGTAAACCGCGCGGCAGAACGGGCACTCATCGGTGACCGGCGGCGGGGCTGACAGCGGCGGCCGCGGGGCTGACCGCCGCGGCGGCGGGGCTGACAGCGGCGGCGGCGGGGCTGACGGGCGCGGTCTCCGAGGATGTTCGGAGGGCGGCTCGCCGACGTGCGGCGTATCGCTGGTCACTGTGGCGTCCCTTCCCTTGATCTGGCCCGTGCGCGTCGGAGCCACCGCCGTTGCGTAGCAGCACGTGATGCCGCATCGCCCCATTCCAGCAGCACCCATAGCAGTTCTGAAGCCGTGGCGAGCGACACCATCCAGAACGCGGCCCAGCGCCAGCCAGCCTGCGCGGCATGGGCCGGCGGAGCCACGGCTAGGGAGATGCCGGCGCCGAAGGCGACCAGGCCCAGGTTGTAACAAAGGGCGGCTAGCCCCGTTCCGCGCCGCCAGCGGATCAGATCCTCGTGGCTCCGCTGCATCCAGAGTTCGCGCTCGTCGGCCGAGAGAGTGCCGTCGTAGTGCTCCTCGGCCTCGGACACGCTGTACAGGAAGGTACGGGCGCGGAAACCCCATTGCACACAGGCCACGAGTGAGATCGCTGCCAGCGCCAAGAGCAGAAGCGACGGTCCCGGCCACCTGAACTTGTCAGCGTCGGCAGCCAAGACGCCGAGCATCGCCACTGCTCCACCAGCCAGCAGGGGCGCGGCGACTGTACTGACTGACTCGATAGCCCGCCCGTACAACAGATCGCGCACGTCTTGAAGGGTTGCTGCGGCTTCCGGCATCCCACCCCCTTCGACCACGGTAGTGGCCATGGGCCCGCAGTACCTCCTCTTCGCCGAAGGCCGACGGCGGGCGATAGGGCGTAGCGCTCTGGGCCCGGTGGTGGGGGGTGGCGGCAGTGGGTCACAGGTCGGGCGGGGACGCCCCGGAGGGCCTGGCGGCCCTCCGGGGTGGCCTGGCGGGCGCCTTCGGCGCGTTCACCGCCAGACCATCCCGCGCGAGCGCGGGACGCCAGGCCGGGCGCCTTCGGCGCGTTCACCGGCCTGGTGGCTGGCCCTGCGCAGCAAGCTGCGCGCACCGGGCCAGCCATCACCGCCCTTTGCTGTGACCCACTGCCGCCACCCCCCACCGTCCCCGCCAATAAACCGGCTCTGACCTGGGCTTTTCGATGACTTGTGAGCTGAAATGCTGTAAAGTTTGTCTTGTCGGAAGGGGCGGCACACCCCGACCGGCGACCAGCATCGAGGGAAGGAAAACCCAATGACCCGTCAGTTGCTCCCCGCCGCTCTCGAGAATCGACGCAGGGACATCCCTGTCGTGGACTCGCTCCCGGCGAAGGGGTTCCCGGGATACGTGAACGGCCTCAGGCGCATGGGCACCGTCCACGACGTCTACGGCTGGACCAACGTGCACGCCCACATCAACATGTCCGCCGATGAGGCGTACGCCCTCACCGACAAGCGCAGCCCGCACGCCCTGTACGAGCTGATGCTCATGTCTGCCGGAGTCACCCCGCGTCCGGGGCTGCACGACCACTCGGCCGAGTTCGGCAAGGCGCTCGGAGTCATCGCGGCCCGGTTCGCGGAGCACTGCCGTGCCTACGAGCTGAGCCCGGTCGTCTCGTGGAGCTACGACCCGCACACCGTTGACCGCGAGTCCATCCAGGGTGAGAAGCGGTTCCACGCCCATTTGGTGGGACGCACGCAGGCGGAGCGCGCGGCCGTCGAGGCGCGAGCGGTGCGGGCGGGGCAGCTGTCCACCGTCCGGTCACGGCGGATCGTCGAGGAGGCGTCCGTTCTGGGTGCGCTGATCAGCGCGGACATTGTGGACGGCGATGCCCTGCGGGTGCTGGAGCCCGTACCGGCGCTCTCCACCCCCACGGCCACCGCTACGGCGCAGTTCCGCCTTCCGGAGGGATGGGAGAGCCTGGCCAGCCCGGAACTGCCCGCCGATCTGGCCTACGTCCACCGAAAGCTGCGGCGGATGTACGACGAGATCCTTCGTGTCTGCACCACCGGCACGGCCGGGGTGTGGCGGCGGCCCATGGTCCGGGAGTTCGACCCGCAGGAGATTGACGTTCCGCTGCGGGCGGCGACCCGGGCGGCGCTCGCGCACTACCTGCGGGGTCTGCGCCCCGAGCTTCTGTCCGAGCCCGTGGAGCGGTCTCGGAAGGCGTACGTCTACCCGCTGGCGGATCTGGCCTACGCGGTGACGATCGCCGAGCAGGACGGGCAGGTCTTCCTGCATCTGCGCACCAACGTGTTCAGCGACTTGGGAGGGGCGGGGATCAGCATCATGGACGGGGTGATCGTCAAGACGAAGAAGGGAGTGGGCGACATGAGTCCTGCCGAGACCGCCGGGCGGGCGGCGTTCCAGGGCGACTTCCTGCGGATGCTCCACCGCCACCCGCAGGCGGCGCGGGCGCTGTTCCCCCGCTTGTAGGACCCCAGGCCCGCCTCACGCGCCCCCCTCAAGATGATCTTGAGGGGGGCGGATGCGCGGCGAAAGGACAGCCGCAAGCGGCTGGCGTCCGCCCCCTCAAGCGCCCTTCGGGCGCGGGGCGGACCAGGGGAAACGCCGCCCCCTGAGTGGCCTTCGGCCACGGGCGGCTCTTTTCTGCCCTTCGGGCAGGCGCTGCGCGCCGGGCCCCTCCAAGCGCCCTTCGGGCGCGGGCCCGCCCCTGCGGGGCCAAGGAGCCGCCTCCGGCGGCACCCGCCCATGGTCCGCCCGAACCTCGACGCCCTGGTCTGAATCGCTGTAAGGTTTCTTGTGTCAATCCCCTTGTAGAGATGAGACGCGCATGCGACGGGTCGCACTGTTCGGGCCCCCCGCCACGGGAAAGTCGACGCTCGCCCGCTGGCTCTCCACGGAACTCGACGAACCCCACACCGACCTCGACGACATCCTGTTCACCGCTGAGGGGCCGCTGCCGCTGGAGGAATTCCGCCGGCAGGCAGCAGAGATCACCTCCACCGACGGATGGATCGTCGAAGGGAACTTCTCCAAGCTCGCAGACGTCGTCTGGCACCGGGCCGACACCCTGATCTGGCTGGACTTTCCTCTGCCCCTGATCCTGTACCGGATCACCAGCCGCAACCTGCGCCAGCTGGCCGGCCGCGAGGACAGCGCACAGGCCCGGCGTCTCACCTGGTCCACTGCGTTCTTCGCCCGCCGGTCACTCCTGCGCACCGCCATCCGCAAGTACCGCGCCAACCGGCCCCGCTACGCCCGGCAGATGGCCGAGACCGCCGGCCTCGGCGTCGAGGTCGTACGGCTCCGCAGCCCGCGCGAGGTCCAGCGCTGGAGGCAGCGGACAGCGAAAGGGCCGGCGGAGAGCCGCTCACGAGCGGCCCGGCACACCACCGGCCCTTAACCAGCATCTCCGCGACCGACATGACGCCGGCGCAGGGAAGCCTCACCAGCGTACAAGGCGCCCTGGCGGCGACGACCTGAAGGAACACAACCGAGTGATCCCCCGCAACCGCCCCGTGATCAACGAGCGGGACATCGCCCAGCAGGCCGGTGTCCCGCTCGCCACCTGGAGGCGCCGTGACGCACCCGGATTCCGGCAACGCGTGCCCGCGCTCTTCGACAGCCGCGTACACGTCTACGACCAGGCCCAGGCGCACGCCTTCCTCAACGGACAGCCCATCCCCCCGCTGCCCGCCGAGCCACACCCCGACGATCTGCTCAACGACGAGGAGGCCGCAGCCCTGCTCGGAGTGACACCCGGCACCGTCCGCGCCTACGCCAGCCAGAGCTACCTCCCACGAGGCACAACCGTCTACAGCCTCCGCCTCTGGACCCGCCAGGACATCGAGACCCGCCACGACACCCCTCCCCGCCAGGGGCAGGGCGGCGGACGCCCCCTCGGCAAAGGCGGCCCCAACAAGGCCCATGCCTACGAAGGCGACCCCCGCCTGTACATCGCCGCAGAAGCTCTCACCACATCGCCGGGGACCCCCCGCACACACCTCGCTGCCGCCCTGGCCAAGCAGCACGGCAGTTCCACCCGCACATGGGAGCGCCTGCTCACCCAGGCCGCCAGCACCCCCGCCCAGTGACGACCGCCGTCCACCGCTCACATATCAGCGTTGTAGAAAGCCGCATGACGGGCACTCAGGGGATACCATGACAACAGCGGATCTATCGGCCACTGAGAGTGTCACGGGCGCGCAGCACAGCTAGCCGCAGGCGGCGACGGCGAGCTTCACAGCGGGGATACGGCCGCGGGCATCGCCGTCACCGCCGGCCCTCGAACTCGCGCTGCACGTGACAGCCATGGGTCTGCCGACCTTCCTGACCGGTTGATGGGTCTTGCCGCTCCAGGAAGAGCTGACCGCTGTTGTTCCGGGCGTACATGCCCATCTCGTCGGCGACGAAGGTGACCTCGAGCTTCCCAGAGGGGCTCGTTGTGGCCTACATGCTGCCGATGCCGTCGGTGGCGGCGTCCTCATTACTTCTCGCCGTCGCGGACGTATCGCCAGAAGACCGGGCTGTATCTGCGTGGTCGGACTGGGCACGCGGCTTCTCAGCGCCTTTGCGCTTCTTGCGGCCGGTGGTGGTCGAAGTGGCCGCCGAGGGCCTCGTCGACGGAGTCGTCGATGATCTCCCAGAGCCAGAGCCGAGCTGATGTACATGCCGGGTCACTTGCGGATCGCCGAGCCACCCAAGCCTCCGGAGGACTCTCAACCTTGTAGTTCAGGTTCGCGGTGTTCGGTTGCTTCCCTTGCCGAACACCGCGCCCTTGTTCATCTCGACGAGGGTGATCTAGTCGACGTGCACGGAGTGCATGAGCCTGTGGGCATGGCCGGGCCACCGAATGTGGCCCGGCCGACGCTGGTCAGCGGTGCTGCCAGCAGTAGATGACAAGGGCGGCCGCCCCGTAGAAGGTCGCGTTCATCGCTATGCGGGTCAGCTCGTCGCTGGCCGCGGCGACCAGGCGCCGGAAGTGCCTTCGGCCTGGTCCAGTGGTGGCCTGGTCAGGTGCTTCGCCGAGCGGCGGCCCTTCCAGATGCTTGCGTTGACAGTGGTGGCCCGTAGGCTCTTCCTTGGTGGAAATCCCGTCCTCCTTAGTCGTGGATCTTCTCCGTCTTCCGGCGGCCTCCTGTTACGAGCAGGGGGCCGCTGCCATGTCTGGCAGCGAGCCCGTCAGGCCGCCGGGGAACAGTCTGACGTACGGCACCGACAGCCCGTGCGGGTCGCGCGGCCAAGTCGCGAGAACATCAAAGGAGTTGAGGAGCGCGTTGAGTGGCCCGCGTTGGTAGGTGCCCACGTCAGGGCACGACGCCGTGTGCGAGCTACCCCCGGACGTTCTCGATCACGGGCTTCCTCGGCGCGCGGCACCTTCCCACCCAGGGCTCGCCTGAGGTGGTTGTTGATAAACCTGCCGAACTTGCCGCCGGCGTGCAGCTTGGTCACGGTCTCGATGTACATGCCGCCCAGCCTCTTGCGGATCGTTGACGCCAACCTCGGCCGTGAAGCGCTCAAGCCGCTTCACGGCGCGAGGCATATCGGAGATTCCGCCGGAGGGCGGTGGCGTGCAGGGTGCTACTGCTGGCGCAGCAGCACGTGAAGGATCGCGACGATTGCGACACCGACCAGAAGCGCCGTCCCGAACGTCGGGTGCTGCAGAGCCACATACGTTGCTCCGCCCCCAGCGAGGAGCAACACCGCGGTTCGCCCATCAAGAGAACCGTTCACGCCCTAGCACCCCCGGCCAGCCGCCGGGAGGTGCCTCCAGGTCCAGCATGGGGCTGCTGCGCTATGGGCCTGGGATCTGTAGCATTCGACATGTCGTGTTCCTTGCTTGAGGAATTGACGCTTCGAGAAAGCCACCCCCGGACCTCATGGGCTAGCACCTGCAAGGTCGGGGCGGTGGCTTTCCGCGTTCCACGATACCTTGCTTTCGAAGGTGTCGTGGACCATTCCCCCAATGCTTCGTGTACTAGTATTCTCACATACCTTGGATTCCAAGGCTCCAGCTGGGTTGTGGTCGCCGCGCGACAGGCGTACGCCGTGGGCTGCGTGTGATCGCCTGGAGAACGGGGCCGAAAACCTTTGGCCCGGGCGCGCGGGATGATGGGGCGCGAGCACCGAGGCGAGGAGCAGCGCGTGGGGACGACCAGGCACCTCGCCCGGCTGCAGTTCGAGGAGAACGGCCCGATCGTCGAGGGCCAGTGGACCGTCCCGGGTACCGCCCAGGACCGGTACACGGAGTGGGTCGGGCTGTACGGCACCGGCCCGGCCGTGGTGATCCGGCTCATCGAGGAGACCGACGGCCGCGAGCGCGTACGCAAGAAGTGGACGGCGCAGGGCGAGGTCGAGGGACCGACGAGCTGACCGTCCCGGCGGTCCCGTGCGGTGCGGGAGCATGTGCGCCATGCCTAACACCGTGTGGACCCTTCTGGTGGCCGCTGTCACCGCCGTGGTGACCGCTCTCGCGGTCGGTCTGTTCGTCACCCCGCGGATGGAAGCCCGCAGGAAGCGGTTGGGCGAGGTCCACACCGCCCGGGACACCTTCGGCGCGCACATGATGCGGATCATCTCTGCGTCCTCGCTGCTGCAGAGGATCCAGCTCCCGCTGGCCGACGATCCCGGTTGGACGCCGGTCATGCGTGAACGACTGGCGGGTGAGCGGGAACGTTGGCTGCAGCAGCTCGACGACGCGACGAGGTGGCTGATCGACAACGTCGCCACGTACGCCGGCAGCTGGCCCATGTCCCACCTCATCCAGTTCGCCGTCGACTACGCCGGCAACGTCCGCATGGTGGTGCTGTCCGAGCGCGAGGAGGACACGAAGCTGGAGCTGCTGCTCGCGCTGACCGTGCCCGTTCAGCGCCAGTTCTTCGGCTGGCCCTGGTCGCGCGCGCGGCATGCCCTCGCTGACCGCCGGGCCTTTGCCGAGACCCTCGCTCTCATCGGCGGCGAGCCCACGGCGCCGTAGGGCTGCGCATAACCAGAGGGCTGAAGATCGGCGACCGATGGGAGGACAACGCCCTGATCGGGGTGCTGTTGAGGCCGCCTGGGTCAGCGCCCGCGAGAAAGTCGTGTGACTCTCACCATGCGGCGAGGAGATCACCGCAACCCTCGCAGAGTCGCCTCCTCTGATGCGGCGACGCTGTCACCTGCACTTTTTACGCACGAACTAAAGACGGGCAGACCCTGGAACAGAAGGTAACTCAACTCTGCTCAGTCGTTCCCTCCGGTCATTTTTGATCTTGACAATGAGGTCGTGGGCGGCCAACTGACCTGCCTCTCAGTCGAGTTCGGCCCAGTACTTTGATGCTCCAGCGACCTGAACCCGCGCACGACGAAGGGGAAGCCCGGCCGGCCTCGCAAGCAACGGCCGTGCTTCCCCTTCAGATCACCAGGGTTGTGGTCCACCTGATCCAGCGCGGAAGAGAAGGAGCACCCGGTGACGACCGACGACGCTACACCCGAGACCATCCGGCCCAACGGCACAGACCTGGCCCCGCGGCCAGGAGCTCAGGCGCTCGCCTGGGCGCCGTACATCGTCGTTGCCCTCTGCCTCACTACCGCCCTTGTTGTTTACCTGAAGGGCGGCCCCGTAGAGCTGGCCGTCGCGATGGTCCTCGCGGCGGCAGGGCTCGGCGGAGGGGTCCAGATCAGCATCCACATCCGCCGCTAAGTGGTCGGGTCGCCCGGGGGAATCTCGCCCCACGGCCGCAGCACGCACACGATCACGCCCATGGTGGCGGCCGTCATGGGCGCATTTTTCAGTCGCCGCGTTCGGCGCGCGCCGCTCGTACGCTCGCTTCCAGGGCGGCCATCAGGTCCACTGCCGGCACCGTCTGCGCCGGCGCCTCGGCCAGCTCGTCGCCGCTGGCCTTTGCCGCGATCAGCTGCTCAAGGGCGTGTCCGTACTCGTCGTGCAGCTCGCGCTTCTCGACACCCGTCAGTTCCCTGATCAGCACTTCGGCCAGCGCCAGCTCCCGGTCGGTGACCGGCGCCGACGGGGCCAGATCACCGGGTTCACGCAGCTCGTCTTCCCAGAGCAGGGTCTGAACGACCAGCACGCCACGGCGCGGGCGCAGCAGTGCCAGGCGCTCCCGGCTTCTGATGGCGAGCTTGGCCACGCCGACCATTCCGGTGCGGGCGAGGGCCTCCACGAGCAGCGCGTACGGCCTCTCGGCGCCCGGACCTCCCGGGCCTGCGTAGTAGGGCCGGGCGAAACTGATCGGGTCGATGTCCGCGCCCGGCACGAAGCCGAGCACCTCGCAGGTGTGCTTCGTCGGCAGCGGCAGGCGCTCCAGGTCCGCCTCGGTGAGCGGCACCACGCTGCCGTCGGGCATCGCGAAGCCGCGCCCCACTTCCTCGTACGGGATCTCCCTGCCCTCGGCGCGACAGAAGCGCCGGTGCTCGACTCGGCTGCCGTCGGCGGCATGAATCTCGTGGAGTCGCACGGCGTGCTCCTCGGTCGCCCCGTACAGCCGGACGGGCAGCGCGACCATCCCGAACTGGATCACGCCGGACCAGATGGCCCTCATGACTCCAGAGTCAGCCGCTGCCCGTCAGGGCGCATCCCGCGTGTCTCCCCATGCCCCAAAAATCGAACACGTGCTCCAATCGGGCCATGGCGCGAAACAGCTTCCCCGACGACCTGGTGCAGGTGCAGCGCGACTGGATCCGCACATACGAGGAGCTCGCCCACCGCTCCCCCGTGGCCGACACAACGGCGCTCCGGCGCCGCCTCATCCTGCTGTCGTGCAGCTTGGCCGGTCACCCGTTCTGGACCGAGGCGGGCCGACCGCCGGCGGCCCGGGTGGAGCTGCGGCACCACGCGCGTGCGCGCGGCTGGACGGAGACGGCATGAACGAGGTCACCGAGACACAGCGCCGGATCCTGATCTGTGTCCGCGAGTGGATCGCCGAGCACGGCGAGGGCGGTCAGCAGGTCGGTCTGTCCAGCACGAGTTCGACGGCGTACCAGCTCGGGAGGCTGGAACGGCACGGGCTGATCAGCCGCAGTGCCCGGAGCTGGCGCTCCATCCGTCTCGTCTGACGGTGGCTCGCCAGGGGCCCGGCCCTCCTGACAGGATCAGCGCATGCTCATCACGCCCCGGCCGGGAGCCGACCGCAGAAACAACCTCCCATGCGGCAGACTTGTCAACTAAGCTTCAACTCATGACCGTGATGGAGAGGAACCTGTCAGAGCTGTTGAACAAGCCGAAGGCGACGCTGGCCGCACTCCGGGGGGCCCGCCGGATGCTCCTCCGGCGTCGAGACGACGAGGACCTGGTGCTGACGACGGCCGCGCGGGCCGAGCAGGACCAGGAGGTGATGGGCGCGACCAGCCGCATGTTTGTGGAGATGATGCGCACGCCGGCAGGCCGCACCCTGGTGCTGGACGTGCTGCCCGCCACCTTCCCGTGGGTGCGCTACCTCCCCGCGCACGACGTGCGCGAGTTCTCCGTCGAGCTGGTCGACGCCCTGGGCGCTGCGACCGAGCTGGACAACAACTCGGCCGTCGCCCAGCTCATCACCGAGTGGCGGCACACCGCCGAGGTGCACGCCGACCCCGAGCTGTACGCCGCGCTGACCACCGACTCCGGCGAGGACTTCGGCCCCGTGCCGGAGCCCGGCGCGGCCGCATGAGCCCCAAGCGCGGAGACCGCGCAGCACCGCCGCCCGCCGCGGACGAGTGGGACATCCGATTCGCCAACGGCGAGGCCGCCAAGGGCTGGGAGCAGCTGGGCGCGCAGGCCGCGAGCAATACCCGCACCGCCTGGATCACCATGCGGACCGACCCGGCCCCGGCCACCCGCACCGACCGCCACCACCGGCTCAAGGGCGAGCTGGCCCGCGGCACCCACCGCGGCGAGACGATGGACCGCTGGCAGATCGAAGTCACCGCCGGCGGCCGTATCTGGTACCTGCTCGACGTCGACCGGCGCACCGTCTGGATCGACCGCGCTTCGACCGGACACCCCAAGGCCACCGACCGCTAGACGAGACCGGCCACCGGGCCCCAGCTGCAATCTGCAGCCGGGGCTTTGTCGTTGGCGCGGCACAGCCGTACAGCCGAGGTCGGACAGACCGGCAACCGTCACATGGCACGCGTAGCCGCGAGCGCTGCCGTCTGCAGCCGGGACGGGGTGCCAAAAGACGGCAGGCAGCGAGGGGAGGGGTGGCCGCTTGCGCCCGGCCAGGCGTCCGCCGCGCACAGCTGGGCCGACCGCCGTACTCCCGCCGTCACGACCGCGGCCGCGTGAGGAGACCGCACCGTCCGGCCGTGGCTGAGGGGGAGCAGTTGCTGCCGCGCGGTGGCCGAGCCCGGTGGGGTCGCTCCGCGTCGGCCCGGGTCTCGTCGTGGCCGAGGAGCGTGTCGTCGGTGGTCGCTTCCCGCCGCGCGGAACCACCGCCCAGGGCCGTCGTCGCCTTCCTGCCGAGCGCTCGCCACGGTCGGCGAGCGCACCCGCCGAGAGTACCTCGATCGCATCTCATTTCATTACGTCGCCGCGATGAGATGCGATGCAATGCGATGTGATAGAATCGAGTTCCAAGGACGGCACGGACCAAGGAGCGGGCATGCGGCGGATCGAAGGTCTCCCCGAGTCGGTATCGAGCGAGCAGCAGACCGAGCAGAACGGCGCCGTCGAGACCGAGGAGGCGCCGCGGTGCGGGTTCCCCGGATGCGGGAACCCGCCGGAGGCCAAGACGGACCCCAGCGCGCCCGGCCCGGCGCCGAAGTACTGCGACCGGCCCGACCACACGGCGCTGACCGCGTGGCGGGCGAGGAAGTCGAAGAAGGCCGGCGCTGCCGCCGGTGGTCGCCAGGCCGAGGAGCCGGAGACCGACCGGATCGTCACCAGCGCGGCCGCGGACTCCGTGCTCGTACGCGAGAACGTCCTCACGAAGGTGGAGGAGCTGCGCGACGAGCTGGAGCGCTACGTCGGCCTGCTGCAGACCATCACCGACCCGGAGGCCGCCGAGGCGCAGATGCTCGCCGCCGAGTCCCGCGCGGAGACCTCCATCGCCCAGGCCAACGAGCGGGCCAACACCGAGCGCAGCAAGCGCATCAACGCCGAGGAGGCCGCGAAGGCTGCCGCAACGGGACAGGCCGCCGCGGAGGAGGCCACCGAGCTAGCCGTGCGTGAACTCGACGAGGCCACCACCCGGTTCGAGCAGGAGACCGCGCGCATCACCGCCGAGGCGGAGCGGGCCGTCGAGACCGCCCAGCGCGAGGCCGCCGAGTTCGTCGAGCAGACGCAGGCCGAAGTCGAGCGGCGGGTCGCCCAGGTCGAGGAAGCCGCCGCCGAACGGGTCCGCGTAGCCGAGGAAGCGGCCGGCAAGGCCCAGCGCGACGCCCTGGCCCAGGTTGAGGAGATGCGGGAGACCGTCGCCCAGGGGAAGGCCGCCGCCGAGCGCGTCAGGGTCGAAGCCGCCGACGTCGCCGAGAAGGCCCGCGAAAGTGTCCGCGTCGCCCAGGCCGCGCAGCACGACGCCGAGGAAGCCGCCCGCCGCGCCGCCACCGACGCGCAGGCCAAGGTGGATGCCGCCCAGTCCGTTGCCAAGGAGCTGCGCGGTGAGCTGGAGAGGATGCGCAAGGAGGCCGAGAGCAGGGCCGCCCGGATCACCGCACTGGAGACGAAGACCGGCGAGCTGTACGAGGAGATCCGCAAGACGGAGACCCGCGCCAGGGACGCCGAGGAGAAGACCCGCGAGACCGCGCGCGAGCTGCAGGAGCTGCAGGGCCGGAAGAAGTAGGAACCAGCCAGAGAGTCGGAGTTCCGCCAATCTAGTCAACTAGGTTGACGCACAGTCACAGTGCGGCGCAACCTGGTTGCATGACGAAGACTCAGGAAACTGTCGCCATGCCGCCCCAGCTCACTGTCCGCGAGACCACCCCCGACCAGGCGCCGCCGATGCCCGACGCGGAGAAGGCCCGCCGCTACCTCGACAGCGAGGGCCGGTACGCCGAGGGCAGCATCCACGCCAGCGCCGGGCACTACCAGAAGCTCGTGCTGCACGTCCGCACCGGGGAGTTCTACTTCCACTGCAGCGACTGGAGCGTCCGCCGCAACCCGAACAAGGACGACCACTTCCCGCCCTCCGAGGGCGTGTGGTCCCCGTTCCACTGGCTCCGCGTCGCCGACATCCTGCACTGGACAATCGACTCGCATCACAACGTCGCCGAGCGCCCGTTCCTCACCCTCGAGGAGGGCAACGAGTTCGCCCGCCAGGTCGCCCCGCTCGCCGATGCCCTGCTGCGGAACCTGCAGCCCGTGCCCGGCACCAACGCGTACGACTGGAGCGCCGAGGCCGCCAGCGCGGGCATGGACATCCAGGCCGCTTGCACCCGCCACCAACACCCGCCGAAGGGCCGCCGCCCCGAGCTCGTGAACATGGCCGAGGCCGTCTCGGTCTTCCCCGAACTCGTCCGCGACAGCTGGGCCACCCTCGACGATATGCAGCTCGACGAGGAGGCCGAGCACCTCAACCGGTGCGGACTGCACCACAACCCCGCCATTGCCGAGGGCCTCGGCATCGACCCCGACGCCCACCGCGCTTCGCTCGTCGGCACCCGCGCGTGGCTGTACGAACACCGCCGCAAGGCCGCCGCCGGCCGCCCGACGCTGAGCGCCGCCGTCTGGCTCGCCACCCACCCCGCGCTCATCACCGCCGACACCACCGACGCCGAGCTGGAAGCCGTCCCGGAGAAGGCCAGCGCGGCCGCGGACGCCCAGGGCATCGTGCTGCTCGACAACACCAAGTACGTGGCGCACGACCGCCGGACGCAGCTCCGCAAGGAGGTCCTCGACGAACTGGCGACGTACGGCGAGGCCCGCGCAGCAGCCGAAGCCGAGGTGAAGAGTCACCGCGCAGCCGTCTACGCCCGCCTGTACCGGGCGTTCGCGTGGGAGGCCCGCCCCGAGATCACCGACACCGACCTCGGCAAGCTGGCCCACATGAGCCGCCAGGCCGTCAGCAAGCTGCGCGAGCCTCTCGACAAGGACGAGGAGACCGTCGATGCCTGACCCGATCACCGGCGAGGGGTTCAACGCACCGTCGCCCGAGGTCGCGTACATGGGAGCCCCGGACATGGTCGAGGAACTCCTCGCACTCACGCGGATCGCCACCCGGCTGCAGGCCGAGGCCGCAGACGCGTCCGCACACGGCGAGCCGTACGAGCCCGACGAGCACGCCGGACGCCTCTACCTGCTCCGGCGCGCGGCCCTGGCGGACCGGCTGTCACTCGCACACCCGGAGGTCGAGGAGTTCCTCACCGACGCCGTACAGCTCTCCCAGAACCTGGCCCGGTTCGACCGCGAGCACGACACCCACGTCGGCCCGCACGGCCCCAGTTCGATCGAGTGGGACCCCTCGGCCAGGCCGCACGTGCGTCAGGAGTACGACCACTGGGAATGGTGACCCCGCCCGCCCAGGGCTGAAACGACGACGAGCACCAGGACGACGACAAGGAGGAACTGATGGCAGAGCCCGAGCCCGTGCCATGGGCACTCCTGGCGGCCGACGCCGCGACGGTCGAGCGCTACCGGGCCAAGCTCTACGACCGCGGCCCGGACCAGTGCGCCTACTTCCTCGGAGCGATCAGCAGCTCCGGCCACGGCAAGCTCCGCGCCGGGTCGAGGAAGACCGGCACCTCTCGCGTGGTCACCGCGCACGTCCTCGGGTTCGTCATCGCCAACGGCGCCCAGGCCCTGGCAGCCGGCGCCGTCGTCCGCCACGCATGCGACGAGTCCAGCTGCCAGCTCCCCGCCCACTGGGTATCCGGCGCACGGCTCGACAACATCCGCGACTACTACGCCCGCAGCCACCGGGCCGGGCACGCCCTCGGCGACGTGCGCGGCCCGGACGGACGCGCCGTCGCCATCCGCGACGCGATCCTCACCGCCCAGGCGACCGGCGCCGACATTGAGGCTGCTATCGCTGCCGCGATAGCAGCGGGTAACCCCTCGGGCGCCTCCCAGGACACCCTCTTCTGACCCTCCCCCGGTAACAGTTGGCACCGCCGCCCGCCCGTTGATCAAACCCCATGCACATGGGGAAAGGAGTGACCGCATGACCGACCCGAAGACCGACCCGGGCCGCGAGGGCACCCGGCTGATTGCCGCGCTGGAGAAGTGCTGGGCCGCGATCCAGAAGAACCACCCCGACGTGCCACCGGTCCTGTTCATCAGCGGAACCGGAATCCCGCGCAGGCAGACAGAGAAGCCCCGGCAGAGCACCGACGCACCCCGCCGTCGGCACTACCCGACCCGGGGCCACCACTGGGCCGACCGGTGGGCCGTGGCCGAGGCGGAACAGCGGCTGGCCGAGCTGTTCGTGGCTGGGGAGACGATCCGCGACGGGGGCGAGGAGATCCTCAAGACGGAGCTGCATGAGGCGGCTCACGCCATCGCCCATGTTCGACGTATCCAGGACACCTCCAAGGGTGACCCCCGGTGGCACCGCAAGGAGTTCGCGCAGCTGGCCCGCGAGGTGGGACTGGAGCCGCCCCGCAAGAGTGAGAAGCCGTTGGGTTTCTCCAATTGCACCCTCACCGACGCGACCCGCAAGAAGTACGCGGGGATCATCCGCCAGCTCGACGGAGCCGCCCTCCCCGGGCTCGGCGCCGACCAGGAGGCCGCCGTCGAGGAGCCGCCGGCCCCGCCGGAGCCTCCCGGCTCGACCAACGGCAAGCGGGTCAAGGTCGAGTGCGGGTGCAAGCCCGATCCGCGGGCGTTCCCCGTCACGCCGAAGGTCCTGGCGGAGGGACCGATCATCTGCGGACTGTGCGCGCAGCCGTTCGTCCTCCCCGGCGAGGAGGACCAGGAGGACGTCGTCGAGGTCGAGCCCGGCGACGATGCGGTACCCGAGCCGCCCGCCGACGAACCCGCCGTCACCCTCCCCGAGCCCCGCGCGGCCGAGCCCGCCGAGAGTGGGGTTTCCCCCATGCGCATGGGGCATTGACCTCGCCCGGACCGGCCGCGCGAGCGCGGCCCCCGGGGTGGCGTGGGCGGTCGGGTTTCCCCATGTGCATGGGGCTCAGCCCGGCGCCGGCGCGCGAAGCGCGCGGCGGAATCGGCCGCCGCCGCCGAAAATCACTC